>CALJIU010000148.1 GCA_937974055.1 uncultured Neomegalonema sp.
CGGCCCGCGATGCCGCCCAAGTTGCGGGGTTTGCCGGTGACGCAGGCGCGGGCGTTGATGTCGTCGTTCTTGATGCGCTTATAGGCATCGGCGATCCATGCCATCTCACGCGCGCCGGTGCCCATATCGGGGGCGGGCACGTTCTGGGCCGGGTGAATCAGGTCGCGTTTGATGAGTTCGTAGGCGAAACGGCGGGTGATGCGTTCCAGTTCGTCCTCGTCCCATGCCGTCGGGTCGATGCACAGGCCACCCTTCGACCCGCCGAAGGGCACCTCGACCAGCGCGCATTTATAGGTCATCAGTGCGGCGAGCGCCTCGACCTCGTTTTGGTTCACATTCATCGCATAGCGGATGCCGCCCTTGACCGGCTCGGCATGTTCGGAATGGACGGAGCGGTAGCCGGTGAACGTCATTATCTCACCGCGCAGCTTCACGCCGAAACGCACGATATAGGTGGAGTTCGCCACCCTTATTTTCTCCACCATACCGGGGGGCAGGTCCATCAGGCCCGCCGCGCGGTTGAACATCATATCGACGGAATCGCGGAAACTCGGTTCGTTGGCGGGGGTGGTCGACATGATGGTTTCTCTCGGAATTATGTTCAGTGAACGGAATTTGACTTTGCGGCGGCTGTTCGGCGGCGTCAATCGGCGTTATGGGCGGTCACTTGCGTTTGCGAGGTTTGGCGCGGGCGGTTGGGGCGGCTTCCAGCGGGTTTTCGGGCCACGGATGACGGGGATAGCGACCCCGCAAATCCTTGCGCACATCGGCATAGGAATTGGCCCAGAAGCCCGGCAGGTCACCCGTTACCTGTACCGGGCGGCGCGCGGGCGATAAGAAACGGATCAGCAGCGGCACCCGCCCGCCGTCGATGGCGGGGTGTGTGGTGGTGCCGAACATCTCTTGTATGCGGACATCAAGGGCGGGGGGGTCGCTGGTGTAGTCGATGGGGGCTTTGGTTCCGGCGGCGGTGGGCAGGGAGGCGGGGGCGATGCGGTCGAGGGTGGCGCGGGCCTCCCACGGTAAAGCATCGGCAAGGATGCTGTTGAGGGGAATAGTCGCGAAATCGGCTTTTGTGCGGACTTTGCCCAGATGCGGCAGCAGCCAGTCTTCGGCGGTGGCGATCAAGGCCTCGTCCGACCAATCGGGCATGTCATGGCCACGCCCCGCCACCCATGCGACCCGCGCGCGGAGGCGGTCTGCGCCGTCTTTCCACGGCAGGGTATCGAGGCCGAGTTTGCGCAGGCCGTCGAGGGCGGCCTCTGCAATGCGGGCGCGGGGGGCGTCGGTCCATTTGCGGGATTCCAGCGTCAGCGCGTCGAGGCGGCGCTCTCGCCGGGCGGTGACGGTGTTGGTTTGGCTGTCCCATTCGCAGAGGTCGGCGGTGGTGATGCAATTCCCATAGGCGGCCTCGATATCGGCCAGCGTGATCCGCGCGGCGAGGCGGATGCGGGCTTCACGAGGCGAGCCATCGAGATGGGCGACGGCCAGCCATTGCTCCGACGCGAGCGGGTCGGCGGCATCGTGGAAGACGGCTCCGCGTCCGCCGGACAGGCGATAGCGGGGGGCTTCGCCGGGTCTGCGCTGGGCGATGCGGTCGGGATAGGCTTGGGAGACGAGTGGGCCTGTGCGGGTCAGTGGCGTGGATGCCTTGCCCCCGCCGAGGGCTTTGGCGGCGTCGCGGATTCGGGCCAGCGCCGCGCGGTCGATCATGCCGGGGCGTTCGGTGGCATAGCGTTTGGGGTCGCGGAGGGCTTCGACGCGCAGGGCAATATCGGTGCCTGCGCCGGTCAGCGGGTCGCGGTCTTCGAGCAGGGCGGCAAGGTCGTTGGCCAGCGGCAGGGCATCGCCCGCACCACCGCGCATATGGGCGAGGCGGGGATGCATCGGCTGGCGGGCGAGGGCTTTGCCGTGGGGGGTGATCGCGCCGTCGGCATCGAGTGCGCCCAGTGCGGTGAGCAGGTCGCGGGCTTGCGTCACGGCGGCATCGGGGGGCGTGTCGAGCCAGCGTAGGTCGGTGGGATCGCGCACGCCCCAAACGGCGAGTTCGAGCATGAGGGGGGCGAGGTCCGCATCCATGATTTCTGGCCGCTCGAAGGGGGCGAAACCGCCTTCCTCGCCCTTCGTCCAGACGCGGTAGCAAACCCCCGGTTCCATGCGCCCGGCACGGCCCTGTCGCTGGGTTGCGCCCGCACGGGAGACGCGGGTGGTGACGAGGCGGGTCATCCCCGCACCGGCATCGAAACGGGGGCGACGGGCTTGGCCCCCATCCACCACGATGCGCACGCCCTCGATGGTTAGCGAGGTTTCGGCGATGGCGGTGGCGAGGACGACGCGGCGGCGGTCGCCGGGGCGCAGGGCGGCGCGCTGACGCTCGAAGGGCATGGAGCCGTGGAGGGGTTGAATCGCGATATTCTGGGCGTCGAGGGGGGCTTTGAGGCGGCTTTCGACCCGTGCGATTTCGCCGACACCGGGCAGGAAGACGAGGGCATCGCCGGGTTCTTCGGATAGGGCGCGCAGGACGGTATCGGCCACCGCCATCTCGAAGGCATCGCGGCGGGCGGTGCGGGTTTTCCACGGGGTTTCGAGCCAGCGGGTTTCAACCGGATAGGCGCGGCCTTCGGAGCGGATAACGGGGGCATCGCCCATGAGTGCGGCCACGCCGGTATCGTCCAGCGTGGCGGACATGGCGATGAGGCGCAGGTCGTCGCGCAGGGCTTCTTGTGCCTCCAATGCGAGGGCGAGGCCAAGATCGGCATGGATCGAGCGTTCGTGGTATTCGTCAAAGATCACGGCGGCGACGCCATCGAGGGCGGGGTCGGATTGCAGCATCCGGGTCAGGATGCCCTCGGTGATGACTTCGACACGGGTATTTGGGCCGACGGCTTTTTCGCGGCGAATGCGATAGCCGATGCGCGCGCCGGGTTTTTCGCCCATCGTCGAGGCCATGCGCTCGGCGGCGGCGCGGGCGGCGACGCGGCGAGGTTCGAGCATCAGGATGCGTTGGCCGCGCGCCCATTCGGCATCCATCAAAGCCAATGGCACGCGGGTCGTCTTTCCCGCGCCGGGGGGCGCGACGAGGACGGCGTTGCAGCCCGTGCTGAGGGCGGCGAGAAGGTCGGGCAGGGCGTCGTCGACGGGAAGGGTGATATCGGTCATGCGCCCTTATCAGGCTCTAGCCGTCGCCCTGCAAGTCACGACCCGCCGCCATCCTCCTCGCCAATGGCCAAGGTGGTGATGCCCAGTTCGTCTTTCGCCGGGGCGGCGGGGGCGGTATCGGTCGCTTCGGTGCTTGCCGCTTCCGGTGCGGCGGTCTTCATGCCGGAGGATTCGCTGGAGACGGAGGGGGGCGGTGCTTGATCGATCACCGTGAAGGAACCGCCCATCGAGATAGTGTCGCTAGGGGCGGGGGCCATCTTGGGGGCGGCGGTTTCTGGGGCGGTGTCGCTTGCCGGGGCCGTATCGGATGCAGGCTCGCTGACCGTCGGAGCGGGTTCAGCCGCCGCCGCGCCCGCCGGTTCGACAATATAGGCGTCTAGCGGCACGTTGACGTAGGTGCCTTCTGGTGCCTTGCTGGCTTCGATAGGGGCCGCGTAATCGGGTTTGCCATCCGCTGGATCGGCGGCCTGATCCACGCCGGAATAATCGAGCGGCGCGTCCTTTTCGAACAGGGCCGGTTTCGCCGCTGGTTCAGCCGAGGTTTCGGGGGCGGTATAGGTGACGGGGGCGGCGGTTTCGACGGTTACCGCCTCCGGCTGTATCGCTTCCACCGGGGCCGCGCTGTCATAGGCCGTCATGTCGGCGGCGGGCTGGAATTGCTCGTAAACCGGCTCGGTCGTTGTGGTTTCGGCAGGGGCCATAGTCACGCTGCCGGACGTGCTGGCGACGTAATCCTCGTAGCGGCCAACCGATTCGTAATTGCCGGTGACGGGACCAGCGGGGGCTTCGAGGGCGATGGGGGCGGAGGAATAGCCGGTATCAAGGGTGGCGTAGGTCGTTTCAACCGGGGCCATCTGCATTGGTGCCGGGTCCGCCGTGGCGTAGACGGGCTGCGGTGCCGTAGCGACAGGGGTGGGCATGGCCGCGTTCATCGTATCGTTGCCGATGGGAGCCATCGTCGCGGTGGGCGTGGACGCGGCGGGCATCGTCTGCTGCACGGTGGCGGTAAAGCTGCGCGGGACGGGGTGGAAGTTGAGGATATCCGTCGTTTGACTGGTCTTCGCGAAGGCAGGGTATTCGGGTTCGCCGGGGGAATAGATCGGCTGCATTTCGCCATATCCTTCGCCCACACTAATCGATGACGAAGAGTGGCCGCCGATCATGGCATGGTCGTCGGTTATCGGAGACATGGCGTGAGAGGACGCCCCGCCACCGTCTTCCTCGCCGATGGCCAGCGTTGTGACCTGATAGTCGCCGCCAATGGTGGGGGTGGACATATCGCCCGGTTGTGGAGCAACGCTCATGACGCCGCCGTCCTCTTCGCCCAGCGCGAGGGTCGTGAGACCCGGTCCGGCCTCTTGACCGACGGGTGCGGGTGCCGCAATGTCGCGGGGGGTGGAGGCGGTGAGATAGCTTTGCTCCATGGCCGCTGCATTGCCGGTACCCGTAGCCGGGGTGGATTGAACCACCGATTGCGACGAGGCCAGATCAAACGTAAACGAAATACCGGACACTGTGCGTGCTCCATTGCGGAAAATTGTGCCGAAATGGTGCATTGCGATGATGCGAGAGTCAAGAAAACTGAGTGATTTCAAGGAATACGTTGTACATTTGTCTCAAATTCATTCAAGTTGCTGTGAGTTGTGCAGCTTTTCCACATCTTGTTCAATTGCTTACTCGCGATACCTCAGACACTCGTTATGCGAGTGCCTGTAAGCGGCTGATTGTTCCATGGGCTGGGTCTTGGTGATCGTGTAGGATCGAGTTCATGACGCAGAACCTTAGCGCTTTGACGAATGATATCCGCGCCTGTCGGCACTGCGCCGACCGGTTCGCGGCGACGGCGAGTGGGCATGAACCACGGCCCGTGCTGCGTGCCTCTGTCACGGCCACAATCTGCATTGCGGGGCAGGCACCGGGGATACGGGTGCATCACTCCGGCATGCCGTTTACCGATCCATCGGGGGACCGGCTGCGCCTGTGGATGGGGGTCGATGAGGCGACGTTCTATGATATGTCACGGATTGCGATTTTGCCGATGGGGTTCTGCTTTCCGGGCCACACCGCCAAACGCGCCGACCTGCCGCCGCCGAAGGATTGCGCGCGGCTGTGGCGCAAACCGTTGCTGGACGCCTTGCCGAATATCCGCCTCATCCTCGCGATAGGCAAGGCCGCGCAGGACTGGCATATCGGGGGGCGCGACCGTCTTCACGATCGGGTAAGGGCGTGGACCGATGGTGAGGAGGTGGCGGGGCCGGTCGAGACGATCCCGCTGCCGCATCCCTCGTGGCGCAACAATGCTTGGCTAAAGGCGAATTCATGGTTCGAGAACGACACCCTGCCCAAAATGCGCGCCCGGCTCGCGCAGCACTTGCCGTCTTGCTCGCCCTGACATTGGGGGCGTGCGCGTCGGGTCGTGAATACCGGGGCGCGCCGATTGCCTCGGTCATCGAGACGGGGGAACAGGCGGTGGAGGGCCGGGTCGATACCGTGCTGCGCGGGGATAGCGGCGACAGCATCGCCCTGAGCGTCTGGCCCGCGACCGCCCCGCAGCGGGGGGTGATGCTCGGCGTGCATGGGTTCGGGGATTACGGCCTGAGCACGTTTCGCGCGGCGGCGGAGGAATGGCGGGCGGCGGGCCTGACCGTCTATGCCTATGACCAGCGGGGATTTGGCCGCAACCCCAGCAACGGCGTCTGGCCGGGGGCGGATCGGCTGATCGAGGATTTGGGCGCGGTCTATGCGCATGTTCGCGCGCGGGAGGGGGATGCGCCCCTGACGGTGATCGGCCATTCGATGGGCGGCGCGGTGGTGACGGCGGCGCTGGGCGAGGGGCGGATCGCGCCGGAGCGGGCCGTGCTGCTGGCCCCGGCCCTGTGGGGCGGTGATAATCTGGGGGCCGGATACCGGGCGCTGGCGGGGATGGCGGTGACGCTGTTCCCCGATAAGCGGTGGAGCGGGGATGGGGTCGTGCGCATTCAGGCCAGCGACAATATCGAGATGTTGCGGGGGCTGGGCCGTGATCCGCTTTATGTGCGCAAGCCGAGTTCGCGGGAATTCGCGGGGCTGATCGCGGTGATGGACCGGGCGGTCGAGGCGGCCCCGGCGGTGCGTGCGCCGGTGCTGCTGCTCTATGGTGCGAAGGATGAGGTGGTGCCGGAAGACCCGCTGCGCGACACCGCCGCGCTGTTCGCAGGGCCGACCGAATTCCGCGTTGTCGAGACAGGCTGGCACCTGCTGCTGCGCGATCTGGAAGGCAAGCGCGTGCGCAACGCAGTGCGGGATTTTGCCCTGTCCGGGGTAAGGGCTAGCGCAAAACATCCAATCTAGATCGGCGTGGACTGGGCCGGGTCTTTGCTGTTGACGCGGATGTTGAGGACGTCGCCGACGCGCTTTAGCTTGTCGCGGCCTGTCAGTGCCATGCTGCCGGTATGCACGTTCACGCCGTCCATCGCGTAGTAGATGTAGGTCGCGGTCAGGTTCTTCTGCATCTTGTAGCCTGCGAATTTCGGGTCGTGCAGGGCGGCGCGGGCGCGGGCGCAGTCTAGGGGTTGGGTCTGGCTGAGGCTGCCGCCTTGCTGGACGCTCAGGCGGCAGACGACCTTGATCTCGGAGATGCGGGCCTGCTGGGCGAAGAAGGCGGGTTTCTGTGGCTCGGCACCGGGCAGAAGCGCGCTGAGGCCGCTCAAACCTGCGACGGAGGGCATGGTGATGCCGCCGCCCGCTCCACCGGGGGATTGCTCGCCGGTCACAAGGGCCATGACGCCGCCAATGCCGCCCTGCGATTTCACGAAATATGCGCTGCCGCCGAACATCAGCGCCATGATGACGATGCGGCTGATGATGCCGCTGATGATGCTGCCGAGAAACTTCATGATGCCTCCACTGCCTGAATCGCTATGGCGAACACGGTAGCGGGGGGTGGTCAGGGAAGATTTAAGGAGACCGGCAAAATAGGGACAATGCGATCTTTACACGATACGCAAAGCGGTTTCGTCGGGGCGCGGGATGTTCTATTGAAAGCCCAGCATCCGCCCCTTCCGCAAGACGAGACACGATCATGGCCCTGGACAAGACCTTCGACGCCGCCTCCGCCGAACCGCGCATCTATGCCGATTGGGAGGCAAAAGGCTGTTTCGCCGCCGGTGCGAACAAGTCGCGGGACGAGACGTTCACCATCGTGATCCCGCCGCCCAACGTCACCGGCTCGCTGCATATGGGCCATGCGCTGAACAACACGTTGCAGGATATCCTGGTGCGCTGGCACCGGATGCGGGGGTTCGATACGCTGTGGCAGCCGGGGACGGACCATGCGGGTATCGCCACGCAGATGGTGGTCGAGCGGCAGATGGGGGAGAAGGGCGAGAAGCGGACGGATTTTTCGCGCGAAGATTTCGTTGCCAAGGTCTGGGAGTGGAAGGAAGAGTCCGGCGGGACGATCATCAACCAACTCAAGCGGTTGGGGGCGTCGTGTGATTGGTCGCGTGAACGCTTCACGATGGATGAGGGGTTGTCGGCGGCGGTTCGCAAGGTTTTCGTCGAACTGTACAATAAAGGGCTGATCTACAAGGGAAAGCGGCTGGTCAACTGGGATCCGCATTTCGAGACGGCGATCTCTGACCTCGAAGTCGAGAATATCGAGACGCCGGGGCATATGTGGCACTTCAAGTATCCGCTGGCCGGTGGCGAGACGTATGAATACGTCGAGAAGGACGAGGACGGGACCGTCACGCTGCGCGAGACGCGGGACTATATCTCGATTGCCACGACGCGGCCCGAAACGATGCTGGGGGATGGGGCGGTTGCGGTTCATA
>CALJIU010000149.1 GCA_937974055.1 uncultured Neomegalonema sp.
CCTGTCGCACGCGACAGCATCGGTCGCCATGTCAGCCTTCTACCGACCGCCGCTTACCCCGATAAGCCCGCCATGCAGCCAAAATGATCGGTGTCAGCCATAGCAGGATCGTTATGACGCCCAGCGTCGCGGCAATCGGGCGCGAGAAGAAGCCCGATAGGCTGCCATCGGCCTTTATCATCGAGGCCATGAAATTATCCTCGATCATCGAACCAAGCACGATCCCCAAGATCGCCGGGGCCACCGGAAAGCCATTCTCCTCCATCACATAGGCCAGAACGCCGAGGATGAGCATGACGGTCACGCCGAACACCGTATTGTTGATCGCAAACGCGCCGACGATACAGAACATGAGGATCACCGGCATCAGCACGCGCTGCGGCACCTTCAGGATTTGCCGTGACATCCGGATCGCCGCAAAACCAAGCGGCAGCAGCGCGAGATTGGCAATGAAGAACGCGATGAATACCGCATAGATCAATTCCGGGTTCGTCACGAAGACCATCGGGCCGGGATTCATGCCCTTCATGTACAGCACGCCGATGACGATTGCGGTGATCGAGTCGCCGGGGATGCCGAAGACGATGGCGGGCACCCACGCCCCTGCAACGCTGGCGTTATTGGCCGAACCGGCGGCGACGAGGCCCTCCGGGTGGCCGGTGCCGAATTTTTCCGGCTCCTTCGAGCGTTTCTTGGCAATGGCATAGCTGACCCACGCGGCGATATCCGCGCCCGCACCGGGCAGGATGCCGATGATCGCACCCAAGCCACTGCCCCGCACGATGTTTCCCTTGTACTTCCGCAGGATCGGGCCAAGACCACCGAACACGCTGCCGACCGATTGCTGTGGCACGAGCAGCGGCTTCTGGGTCGATGCCACATAGCGCAGGACTTCGGAGATCGCGAACATGCCGATCATCGCAGGAATGAAGCTGACCCCGCCCATCAACTCGACACTGCCAAAGGTAAAACGCGGATGTCCGGCGGTGCCGTCGATACCGATGGTGGCGATGAATAGACCGATAAACAGGGAAACGAAGCCCTTTATCGTCGATCCGGTCGAGATGATGACCGCACAGGACAGGCCAAGACAAGCGAGCCAGAAATACTCGAACGAAGAGAACTGGATCGCAAATTCCGCCAATGCCGGCGCGCTGAACGACAGAACCACGGCCCCCGTCAACCCGCCGATCACCGAAGTAACGAGACAGATGCCCAGCGCCCGCTCGGCCAGCCCCTTTTGCGTCATCGCATAGCTTTCGTCGCAATAGGCGGCGGATGCCGGGGTGCCGGGAATCCTGAGCAACGCGCCGGGGATGTCACCGGCAAAGATGGCGGTCGCGACGGCGGTGACGATCACGGCAATCGCCGGGACCGGGTCCATGAAGAAGGTGAAGGGAATCAACAGCGCGGTGGCCATCGTGGCGGTCAAGCCGGGCATCGCCCCCACGAACAATCCAAACATCGCCGCCATGAGCATGACGCCGAGCGTATATGGCTCCGTCACCAATGCCAACGCCTTGAGGATCGTATCCATCATCTACCTCCTTACCACGCCACCGGTTGCAACACGCCCCAAGGCAGCGGCACCAACAACAGCTTGGCGAGCACAGCGTGGATCAGCAACGTGGTGATGGTGGCGATGATGAGACTGGCCATCAGGCCAGAGCCAAACCGAACCAACAGGACCGTAAGAATTATCAATGACGTAAGGACGAATCCTAGCCAGTTGGAACACAGGATATAGAAGATTATCGCGCCGATCAGCAGCACGACATTGATGACCGTATGGCGGTCACTCGCCCAGTCATCCATCTGCACAATCGGCATTGTTTTACGCTGCGCCACACCGCGTATGATCAGCACGACACCGCATAGAGCCAGCCCCCCCGCGATGATCAGCGGAAAGAGGTCCGGGCCGTAATCTTGGCCATACAGACTGGGGAATGTCGTCGTATAGGCACTCACCGCAATCGCGAAAACGATGAGGATGACGCCAAAGATTGCATCATTGAAACGCATATCGACCTCGTAGGATAGACGGTGAGAAAGCCTATGCTCTCTCACCGATCGAGGGAATGCGTTACTTGGCGAGGCCCACGGCTTTCATGACCGTGCCGAGCGATTCATCGCTCTCCTTCATCCACGTCGCGAATTCGTCGCCCGGCTTCCAGACCAGACCAAAGCCCCGACCCTTCATGAACTCCTGAAACTCATCGGAATTCCAGACCTTCTCGAAGGCAGCGGACAATTTCTCGGTGGCCTCATCCGGCATCCCTTTCGGGCCGACCAGACCGCGCCATGCGGCCATCGTCCAGTCGGAACCCGTTGCTTCCTTCAGCGTCGGCACGTCGGGGAAAGCGGGGTTACGCTCACTATCCATCACGGCAAGAGCCTTTGCCTTGCCCGACTCGATCATCGCGGACGCCTCAACGATTGACGGGGTGACGATCTCGACACCGCCCGCCGCCAATTCCTGCAAGGCTGGCGCGGCACCCTTCGATGGAACCCACGGGGCCGCATCGGGCGCAACATCGGCATCGTTCAGCATCCCCGCAAGCGCAAGGTGCCAGATACCCCCCTGCCCCGTGCCGGATGCCTTGTGCTTGCCGGGGTTGGCCTTGACGGCGGCGATCACGTCTTCGGCGGAATCCCAATCGCTATCGGCGCTGACCATCAGGCCCGATGCATCGTAGTTATACAGCGCGATGGGCGTGTAATCGGTGCCCGTCAATTCGGTCAGGCCCGCCCAGTGCATCATGCCGATCTCGACCGTTGCGACGCCAATCGTATAGCCGTCAGGCTTGGCATTCGCGATGGCGGAGTGGCCGACGACGCCGCTGCCCCCCGTGCGGTTGACGACGTTCACGGGCTTGCCCAGTTCGTCTTTCAGCAATCCGGCGATCATCCGCCCGGTGGCGTCCGTTCCGCCCCCTGCGCCCCAGGGCACGATCAGGGTAATCGGACGCTCCGGGTACTCGGCCAGCGCGGGGGTGACCGTCGCGGCGGCAAAAACACCCGCTGCGGCCATGACGGCGGCGGCGGCGGTGAACTTACGGCGATTGAACATTTTCTCTTCCTCCGAACGATACGGACACTTTCATGTGTCGGCTTTGCATGGTGCTGATTTTTATTTTCATCCATACGGTGCAAATATTCCAACATACTGCCATACTACAATGCAAGAGGCTTCCACGCCGCCTGTCGCAAAGGAGTGCCACATCGATGGTCAGAGTGCTGGTGGCGGGGCTTGTCACGATGGATTTTGTTTTTTATGTCAGTGAGATGCCGGTATCTGCCGAAAAGCATAAGGCTCAGGACGCCACGATGATCGGCGGCGGCGGTGCGGCAAATGCCGCCGTCAGCATTGCACGTCTGGGGGGTTCGGCATCGCTTGCCGCTCAAATCGGGGATGATGGGGTCGGTGAGATTATCCTCCGCGACCTTGAGGCCGAAGGGGTCGATACGGCGTTTGTCCAGCGCAGCCCTGATGGGCAATCCGCGTTCTCCTCGGTCTTGGTCGATGCGGCGGGCGAGCGGCAAATCGTCAATTTTCGGGGGTCGGGGCTGTCGGCCTATCCCGACCTGAATACTGCGCCGCCCTGCGATGCCGTTCTCGTGGACACACGCTTTCCAGTCCTGACCAGATCGGCACTGGCATTTGCCCGGAAGCACGGCATCCCCGGCGTGGTCGATGCAGAGCACCCCATCGTTCTGGATGATTTGGACGATGCGACCCACATCGCGTTTTCGGCGCAAGGATTGACCGGCCTGACCGGAATCGATGATCTGGAGACGGCCTTACGCACCGTTGGCGAACGGATTTCCGCTTGGCTTTGCGTGACCGATGGGGCGAACGGGGTGCTCTATCGTCAGGGCGACGCCTTGAAGGCCATGCCCGTTGCCGAAATCGAACCCGTCGATACGCTGGCCGCAGGCGATGTCTGGCACGGGGCCTTCACCCTGCGCCTTGCAGAAGGTAGGGACGAGGAAACGGCGACGGCATTCGCGAATGCGGCGGCAACGCTTAAATGCACGAAACCGGGGGGGCGCACAGGCTGTCCCGACAGGAAGGCGACGGAAAGCTTTATCAGAAAGGGACTGCGCATCGTTTCCTAATGACGACGTTCAAACCGGGCAGATTCCTTGCCCACGAAAATGAGGACGCTCTAAAGTCCTCTCGAATCAACTATCAGGGATGAAAACATCATGGCGACTATCGGATTTATCGGCTTGGGGCTTATGGGCAATGCGATGGTTACGCGCTTGCTGGACAAGGGATACGACCTGACCGTTCTGGCCAATCGCAGCCGTGCCAATGTCGAGGCCGCCATGGCGCGCGGCGCGTCGGAGGCCGCAACGCCCAAGGCATTGGCCGAGGCCAGCGATATCGTCATGCTCTGCGTCGATACCTCGCAAAGCGTAGAGGCACGGATGCACGGCGCGGATGGCATCATCGCCGGAATCAAGCCCGGTACCGTGGTGATCGACTTCGGAACCTCCCTGCCAAATTCGACCCGCAAACTGGCTCAGGAGGTCGCGGATGCAGGGGGCGCCTATCTCGACGCCCCCCTTGGCCGGACCCCGCAACATGCGTTCGATGGGCTGCTCAACATCATGTGCGCGGGTGATCGGCAGGCGTTCGAGCGCGTGGAGCCGGTGCTAAAAGACCTCGGTGAGAACGTCTTTCATCTCGGTGATTCCGGCGCGGGACACACGATCAAACTGCTCAACAACTTCTTTGGCATGACCGTGGCGAATGCGATGGCCGAGGTCATGGCGGTCGCGGATCATGCCGGGGTCGACCGCAAACAAGCTTATGACGTCATCGCCGCCGGTCCGCTGCATTCGATGATGATGGATTTCGTGGCCGCCTATGGCATCGACGGCGATTCATCGAAACTGGCATTCTCGATCCAGAACGCCTCGAAGGATCTGGGATATTATCGCCAGATGGCGAGGGATGCCGGCGTCGAGAGCGTCATGGCCGTCCCCGCATCGGAAGCGATGGCCGATGCGTCGAAAACCATGGGCGACCGGATGGTTTCGGAGATGGTCGATTACTACGCGCAGCGATTTTCCTCCTAGGTTTTCTTCAACGCCCTTTGTTGGAGAAAATTGTGGAGATGGGACTCGGTGAACTTGCCTCGGAAAAATTTCGGCGCAAGTTCGCTATCATTCTGCTGCGCAGGGTATCACGCCGCAACTGGTACGTTGATCGTGAACTTCGAGCCTTCACCTGCGTTCGATGCGTCGATCTCGCCGCCCATGTTATGAATGATGCCATAGCTGATAGACAGACCAAGGCCGGTACCTTTTCCGGGGGGTTTGGTTGTGAAGAACGGCTCGAACAGTCGCGCCCGTATTTCTTCGGGCATACCGCCGCCGGTATCAGACACAATGATCGTCGCGGCATTGCCCACACGCGCGACCGATAGCGAAATACACTTGTCGATCCCATCGCCGTCACGCTGCGCACGTTCGATGATCGCATCGCGGGCATTGGCCAGCAGATTGACCAGCACTTGTTCGAACATGACCTTCGACCCGGTGGCTTGCATACCGCCGCAATCCAGCGATTCTTCGAGGTCGATGCCGGACCCGGATAGCTGCGCCCGCATCATCGTCGCCGCGTCCTGCACCGCTTTACACAGATCGAAAGGCTCCGCGCGTTGATCGTCCCGCCGCGCAAAGATGCGCATATGGTCGATGATCTTCGATGCCCGCTCCGTCTGCCCGGCGATCCGCTCCAGTTTCCCGGTGGCGTATTGCTCGTCCAGCCCGTGTTTCTCGATCCGGCGCAGCATGTTGCCGGTGGCCATCTGGATGACACCGAGAGGTTGGTTCAACTCATGCGCCAAACCGGCGGCCATCTCGCCCAATGTTGCCAGCTTCGATGCGTGCGCGGCCTGCGCCTGCGACGTCCGCAATTCGGTGATGTCCGTGGCGATGACGATCATCCCGATATCCTCGACCGCCGTTTCGCGGACCAGAAACCGGCGTCCATCCTGATAGACCAGCTCGGAACCGCCATCTCCCGACTTCGCCGCATCGCGAAACGCTGCGATCCATGCATCCTTGTCCTTAGATGCATCGAGGGAGGGTCTGGATGACAGAAAATCGTTGAAGGAATATCCGGGAGATAACGTGGCGATGGTCCTGCGATTGCCTTCCCTGAATGCCGCATTGGCAAAGATGACCCGTTCATTGGCATCGAAGATCGCCACCTGTTCGCCAAGGCGATTGAACGCCTGGATCAAACGATCCTGCTCGCGCCGCGCCATGACGATCTCTTCCATCGTATTGCGAAAGACCGCCGTCGCCCGTGCCATATCCCCGATCTCGTCATCGCGCTGCTGCGAAGGAACGGAGACGAGGGTATTTCCCTGCACGATCTCCCGCATGACGGACGAGATTTCGAGTGTGCGGTCGCGCTTTTCCAGCAAATCGATCTGCTGTTCCTCCAGAGCGGCCCGGTCCATTGCCAATGCTTTGGCCATATTGTTGAACGACGTTGCGGTATCGGCGAGTTCATCCTTCCCATGCACCGGAATCCGGTGGGACAGGTTGCCACCCTCGATCATGCGCGCCCCATCGCGCAGCGACGAGAGTTGCTGTGTGAGAATAGATCCAAGCAGAAATCCGAAGATTGCAACCAGCGTCATCCCCGTTGCCGCAATGATCAGGTTCCAGATGACCGCCAGCTTGATCCCCTGCTCGACACGCCACGTGGACACGCCAAGCTCGACCCGCCCGAAATCCTGACCGCCAATTCGGATCGGGGTCAGCACATCGATGCGGTGATCGGCAAGCGCACTGTCGAAATCGGTATCTTCGGAGAACGGCTGCGCCAACGCCTCCGCATTGCCCCCTTGCGAGAAAACCGTCCCTGTACCGTCCAGCACACGCAGATAGATCAGATCGTCGTTTTCGAGCGTGTTTTCGATCATGGAATCGATGGTCGCCAGATCGGTCGAGATCACAGCGTCAGTCACCATGGTCGCAAAGAGCTGCGCCGTAACACGTCCGCGATCATAGGCTTCGGAACTTGCCGTACCGCCGAAATTCAGTTGGTTCATGAAGATCAGCACCACCATGATCACAAGCTCGATCAGGGCGATGCCGAGGATCGTTTTTAATCGAAAGGACATGATAGGGTATCGATCCTTTCAAGACCGGCCTGTTCCGGCTGCAGGCCAAGGGCGCGAACATCGTTCCATGCATCATCGGTGGCGATCTCGAACCCGGTCATCCCAAGGGGTGCTAACAATTCGGGAGCATCGGTTGCGAGCTTCGAGAACGCCTCACCCAGCATCGCTCTCATATCTTCCGAAACATTGGCCGACGTGGCGATGGCGTGGGGCGTGTAGGCATCGGTACGAAAGACCATGCGCAACTGATCCCGGACCTCGGCGCTCGTCGAATTGAATGTTCGTGTCACGCCTCCACCAGCGTCGGCCAGCCCTGCCGCAACCGCGCGGTATACTGAGTCATGCGATTTCACGTAACGCGGCGTAAAGGATAGCCCCTTCGCCAGCATTTCGGCGCGCGGCACGACACTGGCACCGAATGCGCCCGGCGATGGAAAGGCAATCGTACTTCCATCGAGATCGTCTATCGATGCCACAGCGGAGTCCTTATGGACGACCATCAATCCCCGTAATTTCTTGTCGGTTTGATGTGCGAGGGCGCGATAGGCTGAACGATCCGAAAAGACGACGTAGTGATAAGGGTTCATATAGGCGATGTCGAAAGCGCCATCTTTGAGACACGCCTCGAAAGTAGGTATGTTCTTCGTCGTCATAAAGACGACTTTGACCCCGGTTCGCTCGCTAAGATACGCGGCCACTGGACCCCAGATCGCGGCCAGCTTGCTGGCGGATTGCTGAGGTACGATGCCCAGGCGCAATATGCCCGTCCGGTGGGCCGCCACGTCCCCCGCCCGCTGTTCCGCAAGGCCCGGTGTCACCAGTCCAAGAGTATACACACCGCCCAGCCCGACCAGCGCGAGGCCCATTGCGAACAGGCAGCCGATGACGGGTTTACGTTTATGACGTGAGAACAACGGCTTCACTCCTTGGTGACGTAACGGCGCATTTGCGCGCATTCAGCATGGTCTGTGCGTATCGATCCGGAATGCCCTTGCCTATCATCAGGTTGGTAAGGACATCCGGTATGAGCGGCTTGGCTTGGCAAGTGATGGTCTCACGGTCGCGCAGATTGTGAAAACAATACGGATCGCCGCTGATGACCACGAACTCGAAATTACGATGCGGATGCATACACATCAAACAGTCAATCAGTTGCTCACCATTCCGGTAACGATCCTGATCCGGAGTCAGATAATAATCCGTTATGACCAGTTCGATGGTCGGATTTTCCTCGACCGCCCGCAATGCCTTGGCCAGACCGTCCACCACGAGGATAGCACCGCGAGGCAATGCGATGGATTCCGCGATCTCGTCTGCCATATCGGGATCGTCGTCGATCACGATGGCGAACGGAAGATCGTCTTCTTGCTTCTGAAGGGTCGAACCGGAGATATCCATTGCGCATCTTTCATCTGAAACAGCGCCCCACCATCGGCGCGCGGTAAAGAAGACAATCGCAACCGTTGTTCGAGATTTGATCTCAGTGCCGTGCAAAAGGATCGAATTTCAGTAAAATGCCGTGCAAATGGTGCGGGACACCACCATCCCACCTGACTAATGTTGAGGCTTCATCGCATTCTCCACGGCGGCGACCAAATCGACCACGTCAATCGGTTTTGAAAGAAACGCCTGAACCCCGATCTCAATCGCCTGATCGTGTTCGTTTTGCGCGCCATGGCCAGAAAGCAGGATCACCGCCGCTTTGAAATCTGCACGCTCTTTCAGCAGCTTGAATAGGTCGATCCCGCTCAATCCCGGCATTTTCAGGTCGGAGATGATGACGTCCACGTCATCGATTTCGGGTAGGTTCAGGGCGTCGTTGCCGGACGACGCCGTTGTAACCTCAAAGCCCTCGAATTCGAAGGTTTCGGTCAATTCTTCGAGTACGAGCGCCTCGTCATCGATCAATAAGATGCGTTTTCGGGGCATTTCAGAAGTCCGCAAGAATGATACTTTATCTCTTGTATGTCTGAAAATCTGTCACAGTGTGCTGTCATTGTGCAAAATTGTGCAAAGAGGCGATATCGGAGTTGAATCATGAAGACCGTTCTCATGCTCGAAGACGACGAAGATCTGCGCAGCGAGACGGTCGAAGCGCTCGAAGATGCGCGTTTCAGGGTTGCCGAAGCTGGAACGGTCAAGGAATTCTGGGAGCGATACCGTGAAGTAAACCCCGATGTGGTCATTCTCGACATGTCATTGCCGGACGGGCGCGGCATGGAGGTCGCGCGGGATCTGCGCCGTGAATCCGATGTCGGGATCGTCTTTCTCTCCGGCATGAACGACGAGATCGACCGGATCGTCGGGCTGGAATTGGGGGCGGATGATTTCGTGCGCAAACCTTGCAGCCCCCGTGAACTGACCGCCCGGATAAACAGCATCCTGCGCCGCGCGCAACCTGTGCCCCAATCCACGCCGGTCGAGAGCGTCGTGCCGACGACGACACAGGAAACGACTGTTGCTGGCGAAGTGGTGCGCTTCGAGGGATTCAGCATGAACATTCCGGCTATGGAGTTGTCCGACAGCCAAGGTCAGCAAATCATCCTCACGACGGCAGAATTCGATCTCCTCAAGGTTCTCGTCGAGCGGCCCCGGCGCGTCCTGACCCGCGACATTCTTCTCGATCTGCTACGCGGGGAAAATTGGGCTGGATACGACAGGACCATCGACGGCCTCGTCTCGCGGCTGCGGAAAAAGCTGTCCACCGATGACGGCCCCTGCGGATTCCTCAAGACGGTGCGCGGTGCCGGTTACATGTTCACGGCCCGCATCGAAAGCCCCTGAACGATCACAGTCTTCGCACAAGAATTGCGAGATGTTCGACGCATCTGCACGCGCTTTGCAAATACGATTAATGGGGTGGAAACAGTATTCTCGTTACCTGTGGTGAACTTCTTGTTTTCGCAGGTATCCAATGTTCGCCAAGCGCATGACACTCTGGACGTTGCTCATCGGGCTGCTTGCAGCCTGCGAAGCGCCACGCGAGACAATCTACGCGCCACATCCCATCAACACGACGGCCCGCACGCCCGTTGCGCCTGATGAGTTCGACGCGAAATACATCGGATTGCGTTTCGATCCCGCGCATCAATGCGAAGGTTTGCCGTGGGAGCCAAGGACGGTATCGGACCCTCTCACCCCCCATTCCGCGATCCGCGCGCGGGCCGACGAGCCGACCGCCTACAACATCGACGTCCGCACCCGGCACGATGCGCTTTCTCCCGGTGACCTGATCGAATTGCACGTGAAGGACGGGCCGATGTTCTCCGGCACCTTCGTCGTGGGTGCAGGCGGGTCAGTCACCATTCCGCACCTGCCCCCCATCATGGCGGCAGGGCGTAGCCCGCGTGAGGTGGCCCGTGCCGTCGAGCGGGAATTGGTCGAGAACGGCTTTATCAAAGCCCATGCGGCCCGCGCCAGTATCGTTCTGCGCCAGTACGGCGAGGCATCGGTCAGCGTTGGCGGCGCGGTCTTCGCACCCGGTCTGGTCAGTACCGCCGAACGCAGCCTTGGCAATCAGGACGAGACGTTCGACAACGCCGTCGGCGCGAATAACTGGCGGCGAAAGCTGTCAGGCGTCCTGAAGGCGGCAGGGGGTATCAGGCCGGATGCCGATGTCGCCCGCGTGCTCGTGCGCCGGGGCGGTCGAACGATCGAATACGATATGTCGGGCGTCTTCACGGGCGCCTTCGTGCAGGATCCCGTCATCGTGGATGGGGACTACGTTTTCGTTCCCTCGCAGCAATGCCTCGCGCCTGAACTGATGCGCATCAGCCGGATCACGCCACCGGGTATCCGCATCTTCATCTCGAATCCGACTGCTCCGATCTTCGGAAACAATCCGGCGGCTATCGGCTCCTTCGCGACGCGCCTGCCCTACGGGTCACGACTGGTTCAGGCATTGGCATCGGGCAACTGTCTTGGCGGCACGGACATGGTGAATGCAGATCGGTATGCGTTGCTCGTGGGATCGAACCCGCTCAGTGGCCAACCCGAAGCGATGCGCGTGCGGGTCGAGGATGTGGTGCGCCAACCGCATCGCGCAGACTTCAATCCGTATCTGCAACCCGGCGATGCGATTGCCTGTTACGACAGCAAATTGGTGAACCTACGCGATCTGGGGACCGTGGCGTCCAGCGTGCTATCGCCGGTCGCAATCCTCAAGGGTCTGTTCGGCGGCTGATGAGGCATGGCGCAGGAAAGGTTCATCTTCAACGCTGAGGGCGAAACAGCCCCGAACACGTCTGCAGAACGCAGGCGGGCCGAAGAGAATCTGGCGCGCTTCCTGTCCGACCCGGAGAACGCCGCGTATCGTCCTACCGTACACCCCGCGATACCACCGACGTCGAACGAAGCACCTCGCAAGGCACGCCGATGGCTGGGCACACTCGCGCAATTCATAGTCTTCGCACTCCTGTGCGCGATGGTCTGGTTGCCAACGCTCTACTACATCACCCACGCGCCGGAGGTGTTCCAGACAAAATGGCGGATCATCCTGCCCGGCGAGGGCGTGAAATCCAGCATAGACCTCGACAGCGTGGGCGAGGCGAAGACGTCGGAGAAATCGATCTTCGCCTCACGCAACTTCGATCCACGTTCGACCTATCGTGAGATAGCGGGCAGCAACATCGTCACCAAGCGCGCCCATGCCGTCGCGGCACTGGGGGAGGACGAAGAATTCGATGCGCCCAAGATCAAGGTAATCCCGCAAACGGCGATCCTCGAATTTTCCCTGCGGCGGGGCGATCCGCAGATGGCACAGGATCATGCGACGATCTTCATGCAGAGCTTCGATGCACGGGTAAGCGAATTGCGCTCGACAGAACTGTCATCACGCAAGAACGCCGCCCTCGATAACGTGCGCTCGTTGCGGGCGCAGTTGGAGGACAAGCAACGCGCAAAGCTGGGCATCCAACGCGAGGCGGGGCTGGTCAGTCTGACGGAATACAAAACCATCGTCGCCAATGCGGGCAAACGGCGCGAGGCGCTGACCGATGCCGAGGTGGAACTGCGCGATCTGCTGGAGAAATTTCGCGCCCTCGCCGATACGCTGGGCGTCCCCCCCGATATTGCTTCACAGGCCTTGGTGCTCAAATCGGATCGCTTGTTCCAGTCCCTTGCCGCCGCCTATGTCGAAGCCAGAACCGAACTGGCTACCATAGACGGCAATTTCGGCAAGAACTTCCCCGACCGCATTATGACCGCCGCCCGACGCGATGAGTACGAAGCGCGGTTGATCCAGCGCATCCGCGAATTGGGGGAAGAACCGGGCAGTTTGTCCCTGATGATCGACTTGACCCAGAGTGTCGAGCGCAGCGAACTCTTCGCTACTCTGGTCACGATGAAGGCCGAGCTTGCGGGGCGGCTCGCCAAGGTGCGGGAATTGCGGGCTGTCGTCGAGGCGAGCGAGGCACGAACCCTTGAGCTGGCAGCGGATGCGGACCGGGTCGGTATCGCGACGCAGGAAGCGGACATCGCCAATGCGATCCTCGCATCGTCGCTGGCCAATGCCGATCTTTCCCAAACAAATCCCTACGCCTCCTATCCCCTTTATCAGGTTCTCGACGAACCAAAGCTGCCCACACGTCCCATCTCGCCGAAGAAGCTCGAAGCGATTGCCGGGGCGACGGGGGCCACCTTGCTCATCATTACGGGGTTCGCCGCATTATGGTATCGCAGACGAGTTCTGAGAAAACGCCTGAAGAACGCCTAATCTTCTGGACCATCGCGCTGACCTACCTGTTCTACGCAACGGGGGCGCTGTACGTGGTTGCGCCCGTGATCGGTTGGAGCCTGCTGCTGCTCGTCTGTTGGCGTTTTGCGAGCGCGGACGAACGGTTCCGCGCCCCCGGAATCGGCGTTTGGATCTGGTGGGTCGCAACGCTGGCGATCCTCGTGGCGCTGGTGATCGGGCATTTCGATTACGGGCTGGGTCGGTCGCAACTCATCAAGTCGATCATCGGCTGGGCCAAGGGCTGGGCGATGTTCCCGGTCTTCGTGACGGTGGGGGCTTGCCTCAGCATCCGGCTGCAAGTGCTGGCGCGGGCGGCGAATATCGTTTCCATGCAAACGCTGGTGTTCGCTCCATTTTTGGTCGCGGCAGCATATATCGGGATTCCACCCGAAATCTGGGTATCGCCGCTGAGTGCGGTCGGCGGGCCGGGGCCGGAATTCTTCGCCTTTCGACTCTACGGCATCTCGCCCGATGGCAGCTTTCGCTGGGCCTTCTTCGCACCCTGGGCACCGGGGGCGGGCATGGCGGCGGTGACCTTGCTGGCGCTTGGTATGGTCGACATGGATCGACGCTGGGCGGTTTTCGGGGCGCTGGGCGTGCTGGCGATGGCGATATTGGTAAAGTCGCGTCTGGCCCTTTTGGGCCTGCCGATTGCCGTCGGGGCCGGATATACGCTTTGCAACATGCGGCTACCGGCGCTGCATTTCTTCGGCGCGGTCTGTTTGTTGACCATCGGTTTGCTTTGGGGACCGATCGTCGAGACGCTGCTGGAGGCAAAGGAAGCATTCGAGAACTACCGCAGCAACTCGACCGAGGTGCGCTCGACCCTTCAGGCCATTGCCGGGTATCGCTATGCGGAAGCGCCGGTCTGGGGCCACGGGATACAGGACAGCGGCACCCACATCGTCGCCTTCATGCCCATCGGCAGCCACCACACATGGTACGG
>CALJIU010000150.1 GCA_937974055.1 uncultured Neomegalonema sp.
TTCGTGAGGAGAGATCGTTGCCCGAAGGGTGAGGGCGAAGACCCGGAGCCGCGCAGAACCGCGCGCCGTCTATCAGGGTTCCGGGTCTGCGCCCGGAACAGAGCGGTTAGTGATCGCCGCCATTGGTATGACGCAGCTTGGCCGAAAGGCCCCGCCGCTGCGCGGGGCCATACAAGTGCGGAGCAGCGAAAAGCTTTCAAGCGGCCCCCTCCCACGGGCGGGGAAAGGGTGGCCTATCAGCCGCGATCGACCATTTCTTCGGCGATCAGGAAGGCGACTTCCAGCGATTGGCTGGCATTGAGGCGGGGGTCGCAGGCGGTGTGATAGCGCGACGAGAGGTCGGCATCGGTGACTTCCTTCATGCCGCCGGTGCATTCGGTGACGTCCTTGCCGGTCATCTCAAGATGCACGCCGCCGGGATAGACGTCGCTGGCCTGACAGGTATCCACGAATTCGCGGGTTTCCTGAAGGATGCGCTCGAAGGGGCGGGTCTTGTAGCCGCTATCGGCCTTGATCGTATTGCCGTGCATGGGGTCGCAGCACCAGACGACGTTCGCGCCCTCGGCCTTGACCGTATCGATCAGCATCGGCAGGTGGTCGGCGACCTTGCCCGCGCCGAAGCGGTTGATGAGGGTCAGGCGACCGGCCTCGTTATCCGGGTTGAGCGTGGCCATCAGTTGCTTGAGGTCTTCGGCGGTCATGGAGGGACCGCATTTGACGCCGATGGGGTTGAGGACGCCCCGGCAGAATTCCACATGTGCGCCGTCCGGCTGGCGCGTGCGGTCGCCGATCCAAAGCATGTGGGCGGAGCAGGCGACTGGCTCGCCGGTGATCGAGTCGGTGCGGGCCAATGCCTGCTCGTAGGGCAGCAGCAGCGCCTCATGCGAGGTATAGTATTCGGTGGTGCTCAGTTCGCTGTGGGTGGTGGGGTCGATGCCGCAGGCTTTCATGAAGGCCACGGCCTGACTGACGCGCTCGGCGGTTTTCATGTACCGCTCGTCACGGGCGAAATCGAGGTTCCACTCGGTGACCCGTTCGAGATCGGCATAGCCGCCCGACGCGAAGGCACGCAGCAGATTGAGGGTTGCGGCGGCATGCAGATATGCCTCCAGCATCTTTTCGGGGTCGGGGCGGCGCGCTTCGGGGGTGAAATCGAAGCCGTTGATGATATCGCCGCGATAGCTGGGCAGTTCCACGCCGTCCTTCGTTTCGGTCGGGGCGGAGCGGGGCTTGGCGAACTGGCCCGCCATGCGCCCGACCTTTACAATAGGCTTGCGGGTAGCGAAGGTCAGCGTGACCGCCATTTGCAGCATGACCTTGAAGGTATCGCGGATCAGATCGCCGGAGAATTCGGAGAAGCTCTCGGCGCAATCACCGCCCTGCAACAAGAAAGCCTCCCCCCGCGCAACGTCGCCAAGCCTAGCTTTGAGGGCGCGGGCCTCGCCTGCAAAAACGAGCGGTGGATACGACGACAGCTTTGCAGTCACCCGTTCGAGTGCCGCTGCGTCCTCGTATTCTGGCATCTGCAAGGCTGTGTGGTTCTTCCAGCTCTCTGCCGACCAGTTCACCGTCATCGTTTCGTCCTCTTGTTCGGGGGATACGCGCAACCGTTGCGCCCTGCGTCTATAACGCCGTATGCGCGGAACTGTCCACCGCCGCAAAAGTGAAGTCTTAACCATTCCTCTAGAGCGGATATTAAGTTGAAGATGGCATTATCCAATTTCGATTTGGGGGATTGCGACGATGCAGACGACTGAAACGAGGGTGATTGAGGGCGAGCCGGTGGCGTCCTTTTCGCGCGGTGCGATGACGCAAGCGGTGCGGTTGATGGCTCCATTCGGCAGCGGCGCTGCGGCCCGCTCGGAGCTACTGAGCGTTCCTGCGACGTGGAGCACGTTTGTGGATGGGTCCGGTCAGGCCGTGCCTGTGCCGCGCCTTCGGTCGATCCGCAAGCGGGGGGTTACGCCAGCATATCCCCGGCCCACGCGCTTTGGCGGGATGGTCGAGGGAACGCTGGTCGTCTTTCCGAATGGCCTCGTCCTGGAGCCGAAGGATCGGCGCAACCCCTGCACCAATATCGCCGAATCCGGGGTTTTGGCGGCGGCGTTCTACAGTGATGCCTTCGAGCTGTGGCTGAGTCAGCGGGAGCGATTGCTGGTGCGAACCGAGCCGGTCGATCATGTGGATTCGATCTTTCAGGCGTATTTCTGGAATCCGGTTCCTTAAGCGCCGGTTGGGTGCGGACGATCTTGTCTTGACGTGCGCTCCGTTCTCCCATTGTGTCTCATGTCGAAATGACGCTCGGCGGCCCGCGTTTTCGATCATCGATGCGGGGTTTGTCGACGGGTGCAGGATGTGCTGCCATGCGCGGATCGGACGGATCGGAACCCATCGCCTACGTTTTCCTGCTCGTCGAGGATTTCTCGATGATCGCCTTCGCGTCGGCCATCGAGCCGCTGCGGCTGGCGAACCGGGGAACGGGCGGCGAGGTGTATTCGTGGACGCTGATGTCCGAAACGGGCGCGCCGGTGCGGTCGTCTTGCGGGGCATCGGTGGAGGTATCTGAGGCGATTTGCGACGTTCGGCGGGATACGCGGATCGTCGTCGTCTCTGGCCTGAACGCGCATAAGGCGGCGACAAAGCCGGTGCTGACTTGGCTGCGCAAGCAATCGAGGCTGGGGGCACCCATCGGGGCGCTGTGCACGGGGTCGCTGATTCTCGCCAAGGCGGGGTTGTTGGACGAGCGGCGGTGCACGATCCATTGGGAGAATCAGGCGGCGTTCTCGGAGGAATTTCTCGATATCGAGTTGACGAACCGTTTGTTCGAGATCGATGGCGACCGTTTCACCTGCGCCGGTGGAATCGCGGCGACGGATATGATGTTGACGCTGATTGCGCGGGATGTGGACCCCGGTATCGTGAGCCTCGTCACCGATCAGATCATCCATACCCCGCTGCGCGGTGAGCGCGAAGAGCAGCGGCTTTCGGTGCCCGCGCGGATCGGTGTGCGCCACCCGAAATTGGTTTCGATCATCCAGATGATGGAGCAGAATCTGGAGGAGCCGATCAGCCCGTCGATCCTCGCGAAGCACGCGCAAATGTCGACGCGACAATTAGAGCGGCTGTTTCGGCGGTATCTGGATCGCTCGCCGAAGCGGTATTACATGGAATTGCGATTGCAGAAGGCGCGAAACCTGCTGTTGCAGACCGAGATGTCGGTCATCAATGTCGCGCTGGCGTCGGGCTTTACCTCGCCCTCGCATTTCTCGAAATGCTACCGCGCATATTTCAACCGCACGCCCTATCGCGAGCGCGGATCGCCTCCTGTTGCCGTGGTGCAAGCGCATGAAGAGGGCGGTGAAGTGAAGGCGATGTAAGGATACATGGTCGGAGTGGCAGGATTCGAACCTGCGACCCCCTGCTCCCGAAGCAGGTGCGCTACCAGGCTGCGCCACACTCCGACGATTGATTTTGGGTGTTTCCGCAGCAGCGGCGGATGAGGGTTTTTAGTGGTCGGAGTGGCAGGATTCGAACCTACGACCCCCTGTACCCAAAACAGGTGCGCTACCAGACTGCGCCACACTCCGAACGATTTTGTGGGTATACCGGCCCGGCGAAGATGGCAAGCATCATATCGTCTGCAACGAAAGGTTTTCAGCGATAGAGGATAACGGTGTCGCCGGGGGTGATGCCCAGCTCCTCGGCCCGCCCGCCATTCAGTTCTAGCACGGCGCGCACGGGCGCGGTCGAGCGGACCGATTCAAGCGTCAGGGGTTGAACATGTGGCTCGATCTGGAGGATACGCCCGTCATTGGCGATGAAGAGCATATCGAGCGGGATGTAGGTGTTCTTCATCCAGAAAGACGCGATCCGTTCGGCAGGATAGATGAAGAGCATCCCGGCATCGGCGTCCATCTCCTCGCGGAACATGAGGCCACGGGAGCGTTCGTTCGGCTCGTCGGCAATTTCGATAGCGAAACGATGATTGCGCTCGCCTGATCGTACCTCCAGCACGCCTGATGTCGGCGTTTCTGCGAAAGCAGGCAGGACGGTGAGAGCGGCGAAGCCAATTATGGCGGAGAGGAAATGACGGCGTATCATGTGCGAAAGGAATGGTCCCAAGGGCGTACTTCGGTTGCCATCATACCGCGTGGGCCGCGCACGGCGCGGAGCAGAATGGCTTCACCGGGGGCGAGGTCGGGCAGGCCGAAACGGCGCAGCACTTCCATGTGGATGAAGATGTCGGATGCGTCGCCGATCATGTTTCCGAATCCGAATCCCTTTGAGCGGTCGAACCATTTTACGCGCACGGGCAGCAGCTCGCCGTCTTGCACGGGATGAGAATCTTCATCGGGAATTTCGGCATTTTCGTGAAGATCTTCTGAGACCTGCGCGCTGTCATCTAATTCCAGAACACGAGTCGCTTGTATGCCGCGCTCGCCCATGACTGCATCGCAGACGATGCGTGCGTTTTCGGGTACAGTACTGAATCCGGCAGAGCGCAGGACCGACATGTGCAACAGCACATCCCCGCTGATCTCCACTGAGGAATCGTCCGGCACAATAAATCCGTATCCCTTGACGGGATCGAACCACTTTACCTTGCCGACCGCACGAAAGGGGGTCTCACCAACCAACTACTCACACTCCAACACACTGAATCGCACCCTCAGCAGCATTATAACCCAATTTGGCAAATCTTCTTGCAAGATTATTTAAGGTTTGTCGATTGTTCACTGACGTAGGGTCAATATGATGCAATGAAGTGGACAGATTGGCGCTTTCGTCCTGACGCTCGATCGCTATAAGTATGCCCGAAAACGGGGCGATGCTGCCCGCTTGTGAAAGTTGTGATCCATGAAATTCACCCTGTCCTGGCTGAAAGATCATCTTGAGACGGATGCTAATGTGTCGCAGATCAGCGATGCGTTGGTCGATCTGGGACTGGAGGTCGAGGGAATCGAGGATCCGGCCCAAACATTGGGCGCATTCCGCATCTGCCGGGTGATCGAGGCGGTGCAGCATCCCGATGCTGACCGTCTGCGCCTCTGCCGGGTTGAAACGTGGCCGCAAGGACCGGATGGGCCGACGGAGGAGGTGCAGGTCGTTTGTGGCGCGCCCAACGCGCGCACGGGGCTGGTCGGCGTTTTTGCACCCGTGGGGACGCATGTGCCGGGTACCGGGGTCGATTTGAAGCCGGGGGTTATCCGGGGGGTCGAATCGAACGGGATGTTGTGTTCCGAGCGTGAGTTGGAATTGTCAGATGACCATGATGGCATCATTGATTTGCCCGAAGATGCACCGATGGGCGAACGGTTCATCGATTACCGCGATTTGAACGATCCAGTCTTCGATATCGCGATTACGCCGAATCGCCCCGATGCGCTGGGCGTGCGGGGGGTGGCGCGTGATTTGGCGGC
>CALJIU010000151.1 GCA_937974055.1 uncultured Neomegalonema sp.
CCTCTTCCTCAAGCAAGCACTCCAACAATTGGGCGCAGCGATTGCCAGTGCTTTGCGCAGACGTTATAGCGCTTTGCGATAAACCTGAGCCACGTTTGCGCCAAGAGTTACGCGAAACATGGCGCTTAATGATTCAGGATAATCGCAATTCGCTTTAGAAGGCGGCCATGACACTTCTCGCAATCGCAATGGGCGGCGCAATCGGGGCCAGCCTGCGTTATCTGACCGTTGGTTGGGTGGCGCGCGTCTTCGGGACGGCGCTGCCTTTCGGCACATTGGCCGTCAACGTGGTCGGATCGCTGCTGATGGGCGTCCTTGCTGTTGCTATGGTGGCACGGCTTCAGAACGTCGATCTGCCCATTGCCCCCTTCGTCATGACCGGCATCCTAGGCGGTTTCACCACCTTTTCCGCCTTTTCGCTCGACACGGTCGTCTTGATAGAAGAGGGCAGGGTGCTTGCCGCCGCGCTCTATGTCGGGTTGTCGGTGGTTCTGTCCATTCTCGCCCTGTTGGCGGGTATGCTGCTGGCACGGAGCGCGTTTGCATGACGACCGAAATGATCGAAATCGCGGCGGCGGATGAAGGGCGGCGGTTGGATCGCTGGCTGCGCGAGCGCTATCCGCATCTGACGCAGGGGCGGATCGAAAAACTGCTGCGCAAGGGCGATATCAAGGTCGATGGCAGCAAGGCCAAATCGAACCTGCGCTTGACCGAGTACATGAGCGTTCTCGTGCGTCCCCTGCCCAATGATGCCCCGCCCCCCAAGAATGACGGGCCGACCATATCGGCGGCAGATGCCCGCATGATGCGCGAGATGGTGCTGTACGAAGACGAATCCGTGATCGTGCTGAACAAGCCCCCCGGCATCCCCGTGCAGGGCGGAACGGGTCAAAAGCGCCATATCGATGGGCTACTGCCTGCCTTGGCCGGGGAGGGCAGCACACCCAAGCTGGTGCATCGGATCGACAAGGATACGTCCGGGCTGCTGGTTCTTGCCCGCACCGGCCTCGCCGCCCGCAACCTGACCGCCGCTTTCCGCTCGAAAGCCGCTCGCAAGACCTATTGGGCCTTGGTAATCGGCGTGCCAAAGCCCCGCGAAGGAACGATCAAGGCATCCTTGATGAAGGGGGCCGGGGGCTTGGGTGAGAAGATGGTCGTCGTGGACCGGGCAGAACTGTCGGAGAACCCCGAAGCGAAACGCGCCGTCACCGATTATGGCATCATGGATCAGGCCGCAACGCGGGCCTCTTGGGTCACTCTGCGCCCCGTGACGGGCCGAACGCACCAACTGCGCGCGCATATGTCGACCATCGGCCACCCCATCGTGGGGGATGGCAAATACGGCCCGACCGCCGATGAAGCCGAACGGCGGGTGCAGGGCGCGGTCAGCCGCAAGATGCACCTGCACGCGCGGCATATCCGTATTCCCCACCCCGATAGTAACGGTAAAATCCTCGACCTCTACGCCCCCCTGCCGGACCACATGGTCCATAGCTGGGCGCTGTTCGGATGGGATGAAAACCGCACCGATGACGAGGATTTCCTGCCGGAGTTCAGGGAATGACCCCCCGGCTGCTCGTCTTCGATTGCGATGGGACGTTGATCGACAGCGTTCACGCGATCCAGCACGCGATGGAGGAGGCATTCGTCGCCCTCTCGCTGGACGCGCCATCACCCGCCGCCGTTCGGGGCATCGTCGGCCTATCGGTGCCGCAGGCCGTTGCGGCACTGGCCCCCGGCAAGGATGCGGAGACGCTGGCCGCGCTCGACGCGGGGTTCCGAGCGTCTTCGGTGGCCTACCGCGTCTCTAACCCGGAATCGAACGGGCAACTCTACCCCGGCACCATCGAGGCGCTGCGCCGGGTTCACACCCCCGAAACCGTCATGGCCGTGGCCACGGGAAAGGCGCGGCGGGGACTGGAGCATGTGCTGGACGTGTTTGAATTGCGCCCCTTCTTCATGACGTCGCAAACCGCCGACGATGCCCCCTCGAAACCGCATCCCGGTATGCTGGAGAACTGTGAGCGGCAAACCGGCATCCCGGCAACGCAAACGGTGATGATCGGCGATACGAGTTTCGATATCGAAATGGCCCGCGCACACGGCTGTTCGGCCATCGGCGTAAGCTGGGGGTATCACCCGGTCGATGCCCTGCGCGCCGCCGGGGCGCACCGAATTATCCACGATTTCGCCGACCTCGACGGCGCATTGGACGACCTGACATGACACAGCCTTGGCATGATACTGAAATGGCGGAGGAGGGCGACCACTACGCAATCCTCATGGCGGGCAAGCCCGTTCGCACCCCCCTAAAACGCCCACTTCTGGCCCCGACCCGCGCTCTTGCGGATGCGCTGGTTGCGGAATGGCGGGCACAGGGCGACAAGATCGCTCCGGATACGATGCCGCTGACCCGCTACATGAACTCGATCATCGACGCGATTGCCGATAATCGCGGTAGCGTGGTCGATACGGTCGCGGCCTATGGCGAGACGGACCTGCTATGCTATCGCGCCGGGCATCCGGCACCCTTGGTCGCCCGGCAGGCGGCGGCTTGGGATGGCCCGTTGACCGACTACACCCGGCGGCATAACGCACCGATGGTCGTGACAACCGGCGTCTTGCCGGTAGATCAACCCCCCGAAAGCCTCGCCACCATCCGCCAAATCGTCGAAGCGCATGACGATGTAACGCTTGCCGCGCTGCATGATCTCACGGCGATGTCCGGCTCCATCATTCTCGCGATTGCGATTAGCGACGGGCAGATGACCGCCGCAGACGCATGGACGACATCGCGCGTGGACGAGGTTTGGCAAATCGAAAGCTGGGGCGAAGACGACCTTGCGACCGAGGCGGCGGAGATAAAACACGCGGCGTTCATGGATGCGTCGCGGCTGCTTGATCTTGCCCGTTTAAAGAATAATTGAACGCGGTCGCTACGGAAATGCCCATAGCAAGTCGACCAAGTGTTTTTGATCCGTTAAACGTATAAAATCGGGTTCGCGGGATCGGTTCATCGGTCCGCTTCCAACCTCAAGGGGCATAAGATGAACAGTGGCGCATTATTGCCGATTATGGCTCTCGTTCCGTTTATCGGTGCGCTTCTGCCGGGATTGATGATTCGAGCCGGGCGCAACGCCTGCGCCATGACCACCGGCGCGGCGACCGCGCTGGCCTTCGTGATGCTGATGACCATGGCCCCCGCCGTCATGCGCGGCGAGGTTTTGCAGGCGCAGATCGAATGGCTGCCCGCGCTTGGCCTATCGGCCAGTTTCTTCCTCGACGGTCTGGGCCTGCTCTTCGCGTCGATGATCCTCGGCGTCGGGCTGCTCATCATCCTGTATGCGCGGTTCTACCTGTCCGGCGATGACCCGATGGGGCAGTTCTACACCTATCTCTTGCTGTTCCAGGGGGCGATGCTAGGCATCGTCATCTCCGATAACATATTGTTGTTGCTTATTTTTTGGGAGTTGACGAGCCTGTCATCCTTCCTGTTGATCGGATATTGGAAGCACCTGCCCGAAGGGCGACAGGGCGCGCGGATGGCGCTGGCGGTGACCGGGGCAGGGGGGCTGGCCATGATCGGCGGGCTGCTGATCATCGGCAATGTCGTCGGCAGCTATAACCTGACCGATATTCTGCAACAGGGCGATGCGATCCGGGCGTCGGAATGGTACTTCCCGGCACTGATCCTGATCCTGCTGGGCGCGTTTACGAAGTCGGCGCAGTTCCCGTTCCACTTCTGGCTTCCCCACGCGATGGCGGCCCCGACGCCGGTTTCGGCGTATCTGCACTCGGCGACGATGGTGAAGGCGGGCATCTTTCTGATGGCGCGGATGTGGCCCGTGCTCGCGGGAACGCCGGAATGGTTCTATATCGTCGCGACGACCGGCCTGATAACGATGGTGCTGGGGGCGTTCATCGCGCTGTTCAAGGATGATCTCAAGGCGTTGCTGGCCTTCTCGACGGTCAGTCATCTGGGCCTGCTGACGATGCTGCTAGGCTTGGGCACCAAGTTCGGTGTGGTGGCGGCGGTGTTCCACATCATCAACCACCTGACCTTCAAGGCCGCCTTGTTTATGAGCGCCGGGATCGTCGATCACGAAACGCATACCCGCGATATCAAACGGTTGGGTGGCTTGCGCAAGCTGATGCCGATTACCGCCACGATTGCCTGCCTCGCGGCGCTGTCGATGGCGGGGATACCACTGTTCAACGGCTTCCTATCGAAAGAAATGATGCTGGAGGCCGCCTCGAAGACCGAATGGTGGGAGGACGCGCGGATCGTTCCGGTTCTGGCCACCATCGGGGCGCTGCTATCGGTCGCCTACAGCTTCCGCTTCATCTTCCATACGTTCTTCGGCCCGGTCCGCGACGATTACCCCTCGCAACCGCATGACCCGCCCTTTGGCATGTGGGCCGCGCCCGCGTTTCTGGTCGTGTTGGTCATAGTCATCGGGCTGTTCTCGGCGCTTACGGTTGGTCCATTGGTGGCGGTGGCCGCCGATGCAGTTTATGGCGGCGGCAAACCCCCGTATTACTCGCTGAAGATCTGGCACGGGTTCACACCGGCGCTGTATATGTCCGTCGCTGCCGTGGTGGGTGGGGTTATCCTGATGCTGCTGCACCGTCCGCTCGATAAGGTGTGGAACGCGGTCCCGCGTCCCGAAGCGAAGACGATCTTCGAGGGGCTGCTTGGATGGATCGTATCGGGCTGTCGCTGGATCGCGGATGCGACCCATAGCGGTGCGATTAGTCGGTATCTCGCGATTTTCGCAGCCTCGACCGTTGCGCTGGGTGTCGTCGCATGGTCCGGCGGTGGCATGACCGAGCCGACCCGCGAGATGATCGCGCTGACACCGATTGCGATAATCGGTTGGGTGCTGCTGGTCGCGGCCACGGTCTATTTGCTGATGATCCACCACAACCGCTTTCGCGCCCTGATCGTCGTCAGCGTTATCGGCCTGATGGTATCCTTCGGCTTCGTCTATTTCTCGGCCCCCGACCTCGCACTGACGCAGATATCGGTGGAAACCGTGACGATCCTGCTGCTGCTGCTGGCGCTGCACTTCTTGCCCAAAGAAACACCCCGCGAAAGCCCGCTATGGCTGAAACTGCGCGATGGCGCGATTGCGGTGGCCTCTGGCGGGGCGATTGCGGCGCTGGCCTACGCTTTCCTCGTGCGCGATGTCAGCGTGATATCCGACTTCCACACCGCCAATTCCTACAAGGGCGGCGGCGGCACGAATGTGGTCAACGTGATCCTCGTGGATTTCAGGGGGTACGATACATACGGCGAGATCATCGTGCTTGGGGTCGCGGGCCTGACCATTTTCGCCCTGATGGAGTCGCTGCTGACCGGCGAATCCTCGCGGCGTTTGCGAAATTGGGACTTTTCGTCCGGGCGCTCGCGCGACCGTCACCCGCTGATGATGGTGGTTGCGACGCGCTTGCTGATGCCGATTACCGGATTGGTCGGCGTCTATATCCTGTTGCGTGGCCATAACCAGCCGGGCGGCGGCTTCGTTGCGGGCCTTGTCTTCTCCATCGGGTTGCTGATGCAGTACATGGCGTCGGGCTTTGCATGGGCCGAAAATCGCCAACGCATCCAATACCATTCGATGATCGGTTTCGGCGTAATCGTCGCCGGATTGACCGGGGCGGGGGCATGGCTGGCCGGGCGACCCTTCCTGACCAGTGCCTTTGGCTATGTCCATCTACCCCCCATCGAGGAATTCGAGCTGGCCACCGCTGCGCTATTCGATGTCGGGGTGTTCTTCGCCGTGTTGGGGGCGGTCATGCTGACCCTTTACAGCCTGTCGCGTCTGGCCCGCCATGCCGGGGAGACGACGAATGTCGAGCCGATGGATTACGACCCATCCCGCCGCGCGCGCCTGACCGAAGGGGAAAGCTGATGGAAATGCTCGTTGCAAGCGCGGTCGGCATTCTAACGGCGGCGGGGGTCTATATGGTCCTGCGCCTGCGCGCCTTTCCCGTGATTTTGGGGATTGCGCTGCTGTCCTATGCCGTGAATGTCTTCCTGTTCGCGTCGGGGCGGCTCGCCACCGGATTGCCGCCGATCCTGAATAAATACGCCGATATCGCCTACACGGACCCACTGCCGCAGGCATTGACCCTGACGGCCATTGTCATCTCCTTCGGCATGACGGCGGTGCTGGTGATGATTGCCTTGGGATCGTATCTGGAATCGGCGGAGGATGGCGTGAATATCGACATTCACCGCCCCGATGTGGATGACGAGGGCGACGACCCCGCCGATGCGACCAATACAGCCGGGGGTATCCGATGAACCACTGGATCATTGCCCCGGTTATCCTCCCCGCGCTGCTCGCCCCCTTGATTGCGTGGGTGATGCGGTTCGATATCACGCTGGCACGCGCCACCTCGCTGGCCGGAACCATCGCCTTGCTCGCCATTTCGCTCGGCTTGTTCGTGCTGGCCTTCGATGGCGATGTGCATGTCTACAAGCTGGGTAATTGGGAGCCGCCCTTCGGGATCGTGCTGGTCCTCGACCGATTATCGGCGCTGATGGTCCTGCTGACGGCCATTCTCGCTCTGCTGGTGCTGGTGCACGTAATTGCGACGGATTGGGATCGAAAAGGGCGGCATTTTCATGCGCTCTACCAGTTTCAGCTCATGGGCATCTGCGGGGCATTCCTGACGGGCGATGCCTTCAACCTGTTCGTGTTCTTCGAGGTGCTGTTGATCGCCTCTTATGGCCTGATGCTGCATGGCGGGGGCAGGGCGCGGCTGAAGGCCGGGCTGCAATACGTCAT
>CALJIU010000152.1 GCA_937974055.1 uncultured Neomegalonema sp.
CCCTCAGCCCTTCACCGGCGCGACCTCGTCTTCCTTCCCGCGCAGCAGGCTCGGCACCAGCCGTTCCGAAAATCCCGCCAGAAAGCTCCAGAAGAACAACAGCGCAAGATTTCGGTTCGGCACGCGCGGTGAATCGTCACCACCGCCGGAATCCGCCGTACTCAACACCTGCTTGTCGTCATCCGTCATCGCTTCCGCCAATGCCTGCGCGCTTGCCGGTTCGGCTTCGATCACCCGTCCTTGAGTATCCGTCGTTACCACCACGAATTCCTCGTAACCCACATATCGCAGCGTTGGCGTCAACTGCCCACTCAGCAGGTCCGTCTCGAAAAAGAAATACAGCGCCGCCGCCGCCGCACTGCCAAAGGCCAGCCGGATCAGCAGCAGCGGCCAGTCCAGCGAACGCCGGATATCCGAATACGACGATATCCGCAGCGCATTCTGCGACCGCGCCAGCATGAAGAAGCTCGCCCCGAACGCCCCGGAGATCACCGCGAAATCCAGCCCGCTAAACTCCCCCGGATCGGTGAAGGGCGGATCGAAATACAGGAACACCGTCGCCACGACCCCGCAGATCAGCATCAGGAATCCGGTCCGCGATACGAAAGCCACCGCCACCTTGCGCTTGGCATAGGCCTCCGCCCGCGCCCATTGCATATCGGCCACCAGCTTCGATAGCGCCAGTTTCTTGCGCAGCGGGTCCGCCTCCGTCGCAGATGCCTCATAGACCGCGAATTCCGTCAGGCCCATCGCCCGTGCCTGTTCCAGATTGCGCGAATAATCGAAGTCGATCTCCTGTCCGTCGCTCTCGTCGAAATGTTCGATCAGCGCCCGTTCCAGCGCATAGGCCGCGTCCCAGTCGGCATGGTATGTCGGCTCCTCGGCCCCCTTGCGCAACGCCGCCAGTTCCGCCTCCTCGTCCGACAGCCCATCCGGGTGGCGCAGCTTCAGCCGGTCGATCCGCCATTTCAGATCCTGCGCGAATTGCTGGAACCGCGCGATCTTGCCCTTCCGAATTTCCGACCGCGACCCGTTCATCGTCCTGAACAGGACATAGGCGAGGATCACCGACAGCACCGCCCCCAGCACCAATGTCGATGCGGGCACCCCCTCCAGTACGTCGCTCACAAAGCGCGTCAGCGCGCTGCCTTCCTTGTCCATCGTTCTTCTCCCCCCGGAAATGAAACGCGAACAACGTACCGCAAATTCACCCTTAAGACGAATGAAATCTTCAAACCCCCTGTTCGAAAGCCATTTTCAATGACCACGCCCAATCTCGAACTCACGCTTCTCGCCGCCTCGCAAGCGCAGAAGCACGTCACCGTCAACGAGGCGCTCGCCCGTCTCGACGCCGCCATCCAGCTTACCGTCATCGACCGCACCACCACTGCCCCGCCCGCCGCTCCGGCAGATGGCGACCGCTATCTGATCCCCGACACGGCCACCGGCGCGTGGCAGGGCAGGGCGGATGCCCTCGCCTCGTGGGATGCCGCCGTGCAGGGCTGGCTCATCCTCGATCCTCGCCCCGGCTGGCGCGTTTGGGTTGTCGCTGAAGACCTGCTGCTGATCCACGGTCCCGGCGGCTGGCACCCCTTCGCCCCCGCCGCATTCGGCGTCAACGCCACCGCCGATGCCACCAACCGCCTCGCCGTTGCCTCCCCCGCCATCCTGTTCAACCACGAGGGTGCGGGCGTGCAGGCCAAGATCAACAAGGCCAGCGCCCCGGAAACCGCCGCCTTCCTCTTCCAGACCGGCTATTCGGGCCGCGCAGAGCTGGGTCTGATCGGCAATGACGATTTCGCCCTGAAAACCTCGCCGGATGGCAGCGCCTTTACCGAGGCGATGCAGGTTCCCGCCGCCACCGCCCGCCCCGATTTCCCGCAAGGGGTGACGCTGGCGGGGGGTGCCCCCCTCACCCATTTCTCCGAAGGCGATTTCACCCTCACCCTCGATCCGGGGGTCGTCAGCACGGGCCAATGGGCCAACGCCACCGGCATCACCGTCGATTCCGCCCGCTACACACGCATGGGCCGCATGGTCAACCTGCGCGCGGCCTTCAAATTCGACGGCGTCGGCGGCGCACTCACCGGCCCAACCGCCCGCACCCTACGCGGCCTGCCCTACGTCCCGATGGAAACCTCGGTCAGCAACCCCCGCGACTATGCTGGGTCCGCCGTCGTCACCGGGGCCATCGCCTCCGCCACCAGCGCCCATGCGGTGGCCATCATCAATGTCGGCGACCTGATCTACGTGTCCTTTGATCCGCCCGCGAGCAATGCCCCCGCCGCAGGCACCCTCATCCTGCTCGACATCACCTACGAGGCGGCCCCATGACCAGCCCCGCCATCCTGCGCGCCAACAACCCCTGCGCCCTGCGCCCCTTGTCGCGCGGCACATGGAAGGGTCAGCGCGGCACCATCCGCACCCCCGGCGGCCTCTACTGCGCGTTCGTTCAGCCGGTATGGGGCGTGCGTGCGGCGCTCAGGAACCTCGATACCTACCGTCGCCGCCACGGCCTCGCCTCCCCGGCCCAGATCATCGCGCGATGGGCACCCGCCGCCGATAACAACCCGGAAACGGCCTATGCGAAGTTCATCGCCAAGCGCACCGGCACCCCCCTCCACGCGCCGATCCCGCTCGATTACGACCATACCCGCCGCCTGATTGCCGCCATCATCCGCTTCGAGACGGGCACCGACGCCATCGGTCCCGATACCATCGCGCAGGCAATGGCGATTATGGCGCAGGAAGAACAAGCGCGGGGCCGCGACCCCACCCCCTACCTCGCCGATGCCGCCCCGCTGAAACCGCTTACCCGGTCGAAGGAAATCGCGTTGGGCGGCGGGGCCGCGACCATCGGCATGGGCGGCGTCCTCGCCACCGCCCCGCAGATTATCGAGGCCACCCGCGATACCGTCACCGCCGCCCGCGATGCCAGCGCAGCCCTGCCCACGACCCTCGCCGACCAAGCCTGCATCGCCAGCTTCGCCCTTCTGTCGATCTTCGGCCTCGCCATCATCGCCAACCGCCTGACCGCCCGCTTCCGCGCTCTGCGGTAGGTGGCAAAATCGCATCCCCGGACTACCGCGCAGCGGCTGATCCGGGGATGAGTGACCCCAATGTTTTTCAGGATACTCAAAGCAACTCGGCAACGAACCGCTCATGGCCTTTTCTTGGTGTTCGCACGGAAAATGAATACTCAATATGCTCGCCGTACTGAAAATATAATTCCACAACGATTTGCAATTCTTGATCTTCGTCAAGTTCAGTCATCACTCCGATTTGTCTTTCATATTTAAGACGTGGAGTATTGTTCATCCGCATGTGAAGTTCTACCGGATAATGGTCAACCCACTCCCCCACGGCCAATTCTCCGTCAAAAGCAATTTTGTCTGCAAATCGCCACCCGCTTGGGTCAAGAGTGTAAACGCGCATCTTCAGGGATATGGGGTAGTTCGGATTTACGTTGCGTAAGATTATTCCAGCGCAGACCCGTCGCCAATTCCTTGACATATTGTCTTGATTTGGGGCGTCTTTTTTATCAAAAGAAACTTCCACACTTTGACGGGGTGTCTTCTGAAATCCTGGCTTAATTTCAGGTGCCGATAGCTTTGTCTGTTTGCCTTTATTCTGCGAAATATTTCCCCCCAGTGTATTCCAAGGCTCGAAGAGCCAACACCAGTATGCCGATACGATCAGAAGCCCAAGTAATCCAACTGCCCAACTTGGAAGCGCAAAAAACCAATCAGCAGCTTTCTCGACCAAATTCATAGCGTGCGCCGCATCGTCTACGACTGTTGATCTACCAATCCAGTTAAATGCGAAATTGGCGCCAACCAATAAAAGCGATGCCGCTGAAATAACTCCTCCGATAATTGGTTTCCACATTTGGTCCGCTCTCCTAATCCCCCGCTGTCCTTCATAGCAGCGTGGTCGCAGGAGTCGATTCCGCAACTTACCGTGTCTCTATCTCTCATCCGTCTATCCCTCGACAGCATTGGTGCGTTTGTTACGCAATGCCGCAAAATCGCATCCCCGGACTGCCGCAAAGCGGCTGATCCGGGGTCTCGATGAACAACGCACCGACCCATCGAGACCCCGGATCGTTGTCCGGGGATGCGCTAGTCTTTCAAGGATTCCCATGCCCCAATCCACCCTCACCACCCCCATCGCCGATCTGACCCTCACCCGCACCATCGCCCTTGATGCAGTCACCATCGCGCTGCACGACGCCACCGGCCACCCCCTCTACGCCGAAACCATCGCCCTCACTGTCAGCGCCTCCGACGGCGAACCCACCGACCCGGAGCAACGCCTGTGATCCCCTCCCTCGCCCGCTTCCTCGCCGCCCCCCGCTGGCTGATGTTGGCCGTTGGGATCGTCGCGGCGCTCACCACCCATTCCGCCGCCTACCGTGCCGGGGCGGCCCGCGAGTTCCGTGCAGGCTTCGCCGCAGGAATGGCCCACGCCGCCGCCCAAGCCCGCGCCGCCACGGGCGCGCGCACGACCCGCCAACTACAGGACCGCCTCGATGCCGAAACTGCTCCTCCTCCTCCCCCTGTTGACGGCGGCTTGCGCTGTGGTCCCTCCACCCGCGATTGCGCCCGCTGATCCGCAGGGCGACTGCCTCGCCTGCGCCGCACTGCCTGTGCCGTCCTCCTCCATCGCGGACACACCCGAAACCCGCGCCCTGATGGACGTGATCTTCATCGTCTGGGCCTGTACCTGCGCCCCCGCCCTCGCCACCCGAAAAGGACTGACATGCGCCTCCTGATCCCCGTCGCCCTCGCGGGCGCGGCCCTCGTCTTCACCGCCGCTCTGTGGTCGCGCAACACCCCGCCAGCACCCCCCACCGCCTGCGCCGAGCGCGTCTTCCTCACCGGCGACAACGCCTTTTCCTGGGGCAGCGTCACCCGCTGGCGCGGCGGCCACCTCACCGCCTTCCACGTCATCGACGGCGCGACCATCCGCACCGGCCCGCCCGTCACCGCCATCGCCTCGCTACAGGCCACCGATTTCACCTTCCTCACCGGCTCCGACCCCCATGCCGACCCCGCATCGGTCCCCGTCCCGGCGGGCAAAGTCACCCTCGAAGGCTTCCCCGCCCGTTCCACCACCCGCGAGCGGCTGACCGGCGATATCTACGCCCCCGATACCGTCCCGCCGGGTGTCTGGGTGCTCCTCGACCACCCCGAACCCCTCGTCGGCGGCTTTTCCGGCGGCTGTGTGCGCGATGCGCAGGGCAGGGTGGTCGCCGTCATCATGGGGGCATCCACCATGACCCTAGACGGCACGCCCCGCCACTTCGCCCGCGTCATCCCCATCCGCGCCGCGCTTGCCGAAATCCAAGGCACCCCGCCGGCCGCCCCCCTCGCCTTCACCGGAAAGCCCCTGCCCCCGGCCCCCCGCTGGCCTGATACGAGGGGGGATGAATGACCGACCCCGACCTCATCTCCGCCATGCGCATCGATCTCGCTACGCTGAGTCGGGATATGAAGCATGTCCAGCGCGAGATCAGCGAAATCCGCGCGGTCTTCTCCCGCCTTGTCTGGTTCGTCGTCATCGGCCTTTTGGGGGCCGTCCTCCGCTTCACGCTGGAGGGCGGGTTCAACGT
>CALJIU010000153.1 GCA_937974055.1 uncultured Neomegalonema sp.
GCTTGCGAGTCAGCCCGCTTGTCAACGCGATCCGCGCCGCATCAGCACGAAACGCGTCCGTCCGTTTCAGGCCCATAGTTCATCTCCTTTGTTGCAATAAATGCTATAAAAGGAGCGGCATCAAACCGGGACACGACCAGTGTCCGAGCTGGTGATTGCAGGGGCCGGGACGGAACATCATCACTTTACCAGGATGCGGCGGCGCGACGGTCGAGACGTGCGCCGAGCCGGGTTTCTCGGACGGTGCCCCCCACCGGAAGACTGGCCGATGATAACGGTGACCTTTGTGACTCCCACACCAGATTTTCGATTCTGATAGGGTTTCGCGCAACCGATTGGCACACGCCCAGTGGTTCGCGCCCGCGCAACCCCGTCGAGCATCGGACGTGCCGACAGCACGTCAGTTTCCTGTCCAACCGAGCCATTCGCGAAGGCGATCCTCGGATTTTTCCGCGAAACGATGCCCAAAAGCTGGCACGACTTCCGGGCAATCAGATCACAGGCAACTTCAGCATCATCTCACACAGTAAAATTCGGGGTTTGTTGTGAGGCGAGTATAGAGCAAAACATGATTAAAAATTGCCGAATATTAAGACCGCGCGCTCCAAGTCTTGCCGCATCCGCGCCGACAGCATACTATTGCGCTGCAACAAACGAGAGGACGGGCGAATGAGCGGTACGGGTGATCTGGAAGGTTGGAAAGCGCAGGCTGAAAAAGAATTGAAAGGCCGCCCCCTCGACGACCTGACATGGCAGACGCCCGAAGGCATCGCCATCAAGCCGCTCTACACCGCCGGTGACCTGCGCGACGACGAGGCGACCTCCATGCCCGGCCAGCCGCCTTATCTGCGCGGCCCCAAGGCCACCATGTATGCGGGTCGTCCGTGGACCGTGCGCCAATATGCCGGATTCTCCACTGCCGAAGAATCGAACGCCTTCTACCGCAAAGCCCTCGAAAGCGGCCAGCGCGGCCTCTCCGTTGCCTTCGATCTGGCCACCCATCGCGGTTATGACAGCGACCATCCCCGCGTAATCGGCGATGTCGGCAAGGCTGGCGTTGCCATCGACAGCGTCGAGGACATGAAGATTCTCTTCGACGGCATCCCGCTGGAGGAAATGTCCGTTTCCATGACCATGAACGGCGCGGTCATCCCGATCCTCGCCAATTTCATCGTCGCGGGTGAGGAGCAAGGCGTGCCGGTCGAAAAACTGTCCGGCACGATCCAGAACGATATCCTCAAAGAGTTCATGGTGCGGAATACCTATATCTATCCACCCGAAGCTTCGATGCGGATCGTGTCAGATATCATTGGCTACACCGCTGAAAATATGCCGAAATTCAACTCCATCTCCATCTCCGGCTATCATATGCAGGAGGCCGGGGCCAATCTGGTGCAGGAGCTTGCCTTCACCATTGCGGATGGCCGCGAATACGTGCGCACCGCCATCGCCAGCGGCATGGATGTCGACGCCTTTGCCCCGCGATTGTCGTTCTTTTTCGCCATCGGCATGAACTTCTTCATGGAGGCCGCAAAACTGCGCGCCGCCCGCGTCCTGTGGTCGATGGTGATGGATGAGTTTCAGCCGAAAAAGCCCCAATCCTCGATGCTGCGCACGCACTGCCAAACCAGCGGCGTTTCGTTGCAGGAACAAGACCCTTATAATAACATCGTTCGCACAGCCTATGAAGCGATGGCTGCCGTCCTTGGTGGCACACAATCCTTGCATACCAACAGCTTCGATGAAGCAATGGCTCTGCCGACTGAATTTTCCTCGCGTATCGCTCGAAATACGCAACTTATTCTCCAGCACGAAACCGGCGTCGCCAATGTGATCGACCCCCTCGCGGGCAGCTATTACGTCGAAAGCCTGACCCAAAACCTCATCAATGAGGCATGGGAATTGATGCAGGAGGTTGAGGATTTAGGCGGCATGACCAAGGCCGTCGCCTCCGGTATGCCCAAGCTGCGCATCGAGGAAGCCGCCGCCCGCCGTCAAGCCGCCGTCGATAAGGGCGACGAAGTCATCGTCGGCGTCAACAAGTTCCGCCCCTCGAAACCCGACCCCGTCGAGATCATGGATATCGACAACGTCGCCGTTCGCGAAAGCCAGGTCGCCCGCCTTGCCACCCTGCGCGCCAATCGCGATCAGCCCGCCTGCGACGCCGCCCTCGCCGCGCTGACCGAGACGGCAAAGGGCAACGGCAACCTGCTCGCCGCCGCCGTCGATGCCGCCCGCGCCCGTGCCACGGTGGGTGAAATCTCCGACGCGATGGAAGTCGCCTTCGGTCGTCACAAGGCCGAGGTCAAAACCCTCGCGGGCGTCTATTCCTCCGCTTACGAGGGCGACGAAGGCTTTGCCGCGATCCAGAAAGACGTCGCCGACTTCGCCACCGAAGAGGGTCGCCGCCCCCGCATTCTCGTCGTCAAGATGGGTCAGGATGGCCACGACCGGGGCGCAAAGGTCATCGCCACCGCCTTCGCCGATATGGGTTTCGACGTCGATGTCGGCCCCCTGTTCCAGACGCCGGAGGAGGTTGCGCAGGATGCCATCGACAACGATGTTCACGTCATCGGTGTCAGCTCGCAGGCCGCAGGCCACAAGACCCTCGCCCCGGCCCTGATCGACGCCCTTGCGGCGGCGGGGGCCGAGGATATCATGGTCATCTGCGGCGGCGTGATCCCCGCACAGGACTATGATTTCCTGAAAGATGCAGGCGTCGCGGCCATCTTCGGCCCCGGCACCAACATCCCCAACGCCGCCCGCGACGTCCTCTCCCTCATCCGCGCCCAAAGGACGGCAGAGGCGGCGGAATAGGCGCGCTTCGCCCACGGCAATTCAACGCTGGCGGTCTCTTTTTCGCCGAAATACATGCTACAAGAGCATAACTCCCTAACTGTAGAGACCCACCATGCTCAAGACCCTCGCCCTGCCCCTCGCCCTCGTCACCCTCACGGCCTGTGCGCCAAATGCGGGTCAAAATGTCTATTCCTCCAGCGAGGTCGGTGTGGCGAAAACGGTCGAGCGGTGCCGCGTGCTCGCCGTCCGCAACATTACCATTCAGGGTCAGGCGGGCCGTGGCATCGGCCAATTCGTTGGCACCGTCGCGGGGGGCGTGGCAGGGGGCGCGCTGGGCAATCAGGTCGGTGACGGCACGGGCCAAGCCATCGCCACCGTCATCGGCGGTCTCGCGGGCAGCGTCTTCGGCGGGTTGGTCGGCGATCAGGTCGGCGCGCAGGCAGATCAACGCGCGGGCCTCGAATACTCGATCCTGACCAATGGCAACCGTGAGATCACCTTCGCTCAGGAAACCCTACCCGGTGACCGCGTTATCAAGGCGGGCGAGACATGCCGCATCCAGACGGACCCGCGCGGCAACAATCGCGTCCTGCCCATCAATGGCCTGCCACCACAGGTCCAGCGCCCCCAAACCACGACCTTCTACTGACCATGAAGGACCGCCACGGCAATTCCGTCCCCCTGTCGAAGCGGTTGGATATTCCACCGCTCTGGCTGCTCGCGACCTTGCTCGCGCAAGCACTCATCGCCCGCACCATGCCGCTGGTGCGTTTCGATCTGCCCGGCGGTATTCTGCTCATCGGGGCCGGGTTCGCGCTGATCCTGTGGAGCGCCAGCCATTTTCGCAAGGCACAGACGCCAATTCACCCCCGCCGCAAGCCGACCGCACTCATCACCGATGGCCCCTTCGCCTTCTCGCGCAACCCAATCTATCTGGGCATGGCCTTCATAGCACTGGGATGGGGATGGTGGCTGGGTGCGATATCGGCGCTGATGATGGTTCCGCTGTTCATGCTGCTGATCCAACGCCGCTTTATCGAGGGTGAAGAACTGCATGTCGGCAAAGCGATGGGGGCCGCATGGGACGACTACACCCGCCGCACGCGCCGCTGGCTTTAGTTCACCCGCCGCTCAAGGCACCGAAAATCCGCCTCCGGCGTGGCTCCATCGAAATCCACATGCACGACATTCAGGTCGTGACGCCTGCACCACACCTGCAATCCCCGCTCGGTAAAGCCAGCCTCCAGCCGCCCATAATCGCGCATGGATACGGCCCCAGCCGCCCCGCTGGCTACCTCATCGGCGCATTTCGCGCAGACGATTGGTTCGCGAATACTGCATAATAAGTGCGTCAGTGCGTCTGGAACTGCCATAATCGCGCCTTTTATCCTTGTGGCCACCGGCGTTAGCACCGATATAGGCCGCCTGAAACGATAAGCCCCGTACGGGCATCCTGTAACTTGGGACGATCACCATGTTCATCACCCCTGCATATGCGCAGTCGGCTGCCGCTGGCCCGGACCCGATCACGAGCCTTCTGCCGTTCATTCTGATCTTCGTCATCATGTATTTCCTGCTCATCCGTCCGCAGCAGAAACGCCTGAAGGAACACCGCGCCATGATCACGGCGCTCAAGCGCGGTGACAAGGTTGTGACCGCCGGGGGATTGGTTGGAAAAGTGACGGCAGTTGGGTCAGAAGAATCCGACGAGATCACGCTCGAAGTCGCGACCGGCGTTAAGGTCACCGCGATTAAATCTACTATCACGGCTGTACTTTCCAAACCGGAACCAGCCAACACGAAGTAAGCCGCCCCACGCGGCATCGAGGTTCCACTCATGCTCTACATCGCGCCCTGGAAAAAGATCGCCATCGCTCTCTTGGTGTTCGTCGGTATCCTGTTCGCTCTGCCGAATGCTCTGAACGAACAACAGCGAAACTATCTGCCCGGACAGTTGCCAAGCGATACCGTGAATCTTGGACTGGACCTTCAGGGCGGCGCGCATGTGCTGGTCGAGGCGGAGATGGACCCCGTATTCGAGGGCCGGTTGGAGCAGCTTGCACAGGAAATGCGCGACAAGATGCGCGATGCCGGTGGCATCAAACGCTCGCGCCCGGTCCTCGACAACGACGCCTTCTCCGTCTCGATGCGCATTACGAACCCCGAAGACGTGGATCGTGCCCGCGCCGAATTCGAGGATATCCCCACCCTGCTGCAAAGCGCGGCCATGACAGGTGTCGGTGCGTATGATTTCGACGTGAGGGAAGATTCCGACACTCGCAATTTCACCATCACGATGACCGAGGGCGCGCGGACCGAGCTGATCAATCAAACGATCATTCGCTCCCTCGAAGTCGTGCGCCGCCGCATCGACCCCGATGGCATCAAGGAAGCCTCCGTCACCCGTCAGGGCGAGGACCGCATTCTGATTCAGGTGCCCGGTGCCGAAAGCGCAGATGACATCGTAAGGGTTCTCGAAGACCCCGCCGTCCTCGGCTTCCACATCGTCAACCGCGAGTTTGGCCAAGACGATCTGACACGGGGCCGCGTAAAATCCGGGTATAAGGTCGCTGACGACGCCACCTTCCCCGATCAGAAATGGGCCATCTCGCGTGTGCCGCTTATCTTTGGCGAGGATGTAGTTGATGCCGGTCCCGGTTTTGACCATCGCACGGGCGAGCCAATCGTTTCCTTCCGCTTCAACTCGCGTGCGGGTAAGGCGTTCGGCAACTGGACCCTGAACAACGTGGGCGAACTCTTCGCTATCGTGGTGGATGACAAGGTCATATCGGCCCCCTCCATCCGCGAGCCAATCCTTGGCGGTTCCGGCCAGATCAGCGGTATGTTCACGATCGAAACCTCGACCATTCTGGCCACCCAGATCGCATCGGGCGCATTGCCTGCCAAGCTGGTCCCGCTCGAAACCCGGACGGTCGGCCCTGAACTCGGCGCGGATTCCATCTCTGCCGGTGCCATCGCCTGCATCATCGGTTTGATGCTCGTCATCATATTCATGGTCATCGTCTACGGAAAATTCGGCCTCTACGCGAATGTGGCGTTGCTGGTAAACCTGATCCTGATCCTCGGCGTCCTATCGGCGTTGGGGGCGACGCTCACCCTGCCCGGCATTGCGGGGATCGTGCTGACCATCGGTATGGCAGTCGATGCGAACGTGCTGATTTTCGAGCGAATACGCGAAGAGAACGAGGCATCGAAGGGCGCGGCGCGGGCCATCGAAACCGGCTACGAAAAGGCCCTGACCGCGATCATTGACGCCAATATCACCACCCTCATCGCCGCCCTCATCCTCTACGCAATGGGGTCCGGCCCGGTGAAGGGCTTTGCCGTCACGCTCGGCATTGGTATCGTCACGTCGGTCTTCACGGCCTTCTTCGTGACGCGCCTGCTGGTGGTGCAGTGGTTCGAGTGGAAGCGCCCGAAATCGTTTAAGATCAACTTGGTCGAACTCGTCCGCAACGGCACGAAGGTCAACTTCATGGGTGGTCGCAAGATCGCGCTGCTCCTCTCCGCCGTCGCCATGGCCGCGTCCCTCGGCCTGTTCGCCACCAAGGGCCTGAACTACGGCATCGACTTCAAAGGCGGCACGATGGTCGAAGGCCGCATGATCGAAACCGAAGTTGCCGATATCGGCGCAATTCGTGACGTACTCGGCGCGATGGATCTCGGCGACGTGCAGGTGCAGGGCTTTGGCCAACCGAATGACGTGCTGATCCGAGTCGAAGACGTGAAGGGCGGCGACGAGGCCCGCAAGGGTCTTGCCCAACGGATCGAGGCGGGCATCGTGGCCGAAATGCCCGATTTCGAGGTCCGCCGTGTCGAAAGCCTTGGCCCGAAGATATCGGGCGAGCTGGCAACCGCCGGTCTGATCGCGGTTCTCCTCGCCATTATTTCGGTGCTGATCTACATCTGGCTGCGCTTCGAATGGCAGTTCTCGGTCGGGGCGGTCGCCGCGCTAACGCATGACGTGGTGCTGACCATCGGGGTATTCTCGCTGATCGGGTTGGAATTCAACCTCTCGATCATCGCGGCCATCCTCACCATCGTCGGGTATTCACTCAACGATACCGTGGTCGTCTTCGACCGCGTGCGCGAGAACCTGCGTCGATACAAGAAGATGGTGCTCGAAGACCTGCTGAACCTGTCGCTGAACGAGACGCTGTCGCGCACCTTGATGACCTCGATCACCACGTTACTCGCGTTGCTTGCGCTCTACTTCCTGGGTGGCGCAGTCTTGCAGGGCTTCACCTTCGCGATGATCTGGGGCGTCTTGGTCGGTACCTACTCGTCGATCTACATCGCCTCGCCGATCCTTCAGATCCTCGGCGTCAAGCGCGACTGGTCGAAGCCTACTGACGATTTGGCCGGGATGGGCGTGCAGTTCGATACCGCTGAGAAAACCTGACGACTATCGATGCGGCCCATACCGGGGCCGCATCACCCCATCGACTTAAGCCGGTCCGCCGCTGAATTGCTGCGCGGCGTCCATAACCCCCGCTCCATCGCCTCGGCAAACCGCTCCGCCATCTCACGCAGGGCGGCGGGGTTGGCTTCTTCGATAAACGCCCGCGTGGCATCATCCTCGATGAACGCCTCGTAGACCAGATCGAAATGGCGGCTGCGCACGGCCTTGGTCGTGGCCGAAAAGGCGAATAGGTAGTCGACCGTCGCCGCGATTTCGAACGCGCCCTTGTAGCCATGACGCTTGACGCCATCGATCCATTTCGGGTTCACCACCCGGCTGTGGATCACGCGCCCGATCTCGTCTTCCAGTGTGCGGATAACCGGGCGTTCGGGCCGCGAATGATCGTTGTGATAAACCACCGGCTCGCGCCCCGACAGGCTGGCCACCGCAGCCGTCGCCCCGCCCTCGAACTGATAGTAATCGTCGGAATCCAGCAGGTCATGCTCGCGGTTATCCTGATTTTGCACCACCGCATCGACCACGGACAACCGGCTTTCCAGCGCCCCGCGCGCGCCCGCGCCCGCCACCCCGCCACCATAGGCATAGCTGCCCCATTCGAGGTAGCTTTCGGCAAAATCCTTCCGCTCCGACCAGATCCCTTCATCGATCAGCGCCTGAAGCCCCGCGCCATACGCCCCCGGCTTCGAGCCGAATACGCGATAGCCCGCTTCCTGCCCGCCCCCTTCGGCCCGCCAGCGAGCGGCGGCGGGGTTCACATCCTCCGCCTCTTCCAGCGCCATCACCGCCCGCGCGGCACTGTCGAACAAATCCATCTGCGCGGGGAAAGCATCGCGGAAAAAGCCCGATACGCGCAACGTCACATCGACCCGTGGCCGCCCCAACACATCCGCTGGCACGATCTCGAACCCCGTCACCCGGCGGCTCGCCCCGTCCCATGTCGGGCGCACACCCATCAGCGCCAGCCCTTGCGCGATATCATCGCCGCCCGTGCGCATATTCGCCGTGCCCCACGCCGTCAGCACCATCGCACGTGGCCAGTCGCCATTGTCCTGTAGGTACCGCTCCACCAGCATCGCCGCCGATGCCCAGCCCAGCGTGTATGCCGCAGGTGTCGGCACCGCGCGGCTATCGACCGAAAAGAAATTGCGCCCGGTCGGCAGCACATCGGGCCGCCCCCGCGTCGGCGCACCCGACGGCCCCGGTGGCACGAACCGGCCATCCAACCCCGCCAGCACGGCGGCGCTCTCCTGCGGACCACAAGCGGACAAAGCGGGCGCGGCATCGTTCGAGATCCAGTCGAGTACGGCATCGGTCGCGGGAAGTTGGCCCTGCCCCGGACTCGATCCGGGGCCACCCTCCACCAACGCCGTCGCCATCATCTCCAGCCGCTCGACCGTATCGCCCTTCGTTCGCCACGCATCATCCGACAGCGTGGCCAGCGCTTGCGGCCTCGGTCCGTCCCACTCCTCGCCCATTGCGCAATCAAGCGGATCGAAATCCTCGCCCGACAGACCAAAATCCGCCGCCAGCGCCCGGATCAGCGACGCATCCCCGTCCTGCCCCCGCCCACGCGGCACCCGCGCCAGTGCGACCAGCAAATCTGTCGCCAACCGCCCCTCCGGCGCGGTCCCGAAGATATGCAGCCCGTCCCGTATCTGCGCTTCTTTTAGTTCGCACAGATACTCGTCCAGCTTGGCAAAGGCGTCGTCTTCATCGGCCCCGACCATCCCCGCATCCTCGTCGATCCCCGCCGCCGCCGTCAGCGCGCGGATTTCACCCCGCAGATGCGCCAGACGACGCGGATCGACGCCGCTCGCCTCGTAATACTCATCGATCAGCGCCTCCAGGTCTTTCAGCGGGCCATACGTCTCCGCCCGCGTCAGGGGCGGGGTCAGGTGGTCCACGATCACCGCCGCCGTCCGCCGTTTCGCCTGCGTCCCCTCGCCCGGATCGTTTACGATGAAAGGGTAGAGATGCGGCACCGGCCCGATTACCGCTTCGGGGAAGCATTCCGCCGATAGCGCCAGCGCCTTCCCCGGCAACCATTCGGCGTTGCCATGCTTGCCCAGATGGATCAGCGCATCGACGCCAAACGCCTCGCGCAGCCACGCATAGAAGGCCAGATAGTTATGCGGCGGCACCAGATCGGGGGCGTGATACGTTTCTTTGGGGTCGATGTTATACCCGCGCGCGGGCTGTATCCCGACGACGACGTTACCGAAGGACAGGATCGACAGCGCAAAACCGCCCCGCTGCCCACCGAAGAACGGATCGTCCTCAGGTACGCCCCATCGTTCCTCGATTCTTTGCCGCATCTCCCACGGTAACGCGGTGTAGAAGGCCGAATACGCCTCCAGCGACAGCACCTCGCCACCCGTCCGCTGCACCCGGTCGGCGAGCCAGTTCGTCGGCCCCGCCTGAACCCGCGCCATCAGATCGGCGCTATCGACCGGCGCATCCGCCACCGCATATCCGGCTTCGGCCAGCGTTGCGATCAGATCGACGCAGCTTTGTGGCGTGTCCAACCCCACGCCATTCGCCAGCCGCCCGTCCTTGTTCGGATAATTCGCGAGGATCACCCCGACCCGCTTTTCGCCTCGCGCCTTGCGCCCCAGCCGCGCCCAGTTTGCGGCCAGCGCGGCAACGAAGGCGATTCGATCCCCAACCGCCCGATAGGCCGCGATCCGGCACTCCGTCGCCTCGTCGAAATACGCCTCGCCCTTGAAGCTGACCGCACGGGTCAGCACCCGACCATCGACCTCCGGCAGTGCCACATTCATCGCGATGTCCCGCGCACCCAGCCCGTTTAGCCCATCGGCCCATGCTTCCTCGGTTCCACCGGAAAAGATCATCTGCAACACCGGCACGCCCGGCGCATCCAGCGGGGTCGCCTCATGCGTGGCGGATTGCGGCGAGGAAACCGCGAAGCTGGTGGCGTTCAGCACGATTGCCGGGGGTGCCTCCGCAAAGATCGTCGCCAAGGTCGCCGCCGATACGGGGTCTTTCAGCGATGCGACGAAAACGGGCAGCGGGTTCATCCCCTCCTGCATCAGCGCCCGCACCATGCGGTTGACGGGGTTCAGCCCCGCCCCCTGAAGCAGCGCCCGGTAGAAGACGATGGGCACGACCGGCGCGCCCTCTCGCCAATGCGGGGCCACGGTGTCGAGCGACGCGATGCCCGCGCCCGGCCAATACACCCCCGCCCGCAGCAGGGGTCGCGCCGGGTCGGGCCGCGCCGCATCCCCCCGCGCCATCGCCCCCGCCATGCGCAGTAGATTCGCCGCATTCTCCGGCCCACCCTCGACGAAATACGCCCAAAGCGCGTGCCAGTCCTCTTCGCTGACGGTCGATGCCCGCCTCAACGCCTCGTCCGGCTTGTCGTCACCGGGCAGGGCCGCAAATGCCACCCCCGCCTCGCCCAACCGCGCCGCGAACTGCTCTAGCCCATAGGCCCAATACCCCTCGCCGCCCAGAACCCGCGCGATGACAAGTTTCGATTTCGTCGCGGTTTGGTCGAGATACAGGTCCACCGACATCGCATGGGCAAGATGCAGCAGTGACGCCAGCCGCAGCGTCGGGGCATCGTCGCCCATCCCGCTGCGCGCCTCCGACAGCGCGGCCAATTCGGTATCGGCGGCGGTGATGATGATCACATCGGCGGGGGTCTGGCCCAGATCGACCGCTTCGGACCCGTCCGAAACTTCACCCGGCTGTGCGAGAAGCAGATGCACCTAACGCCCCAGCCACAGCACCGGCATCACGCTCGACCGCCCGCCGCAATTCTTGGTAATGGTGCCCGGAACCGGCGGCATCTCCGCCGTTTTCTTCTTCGATTGCGCCACGCGCGAGGGGGTCACATCCGCCAGACAATGCTGCACAAAGGCGGTATCTGCCTCGGACACCGCCCCCTGCGCCGCATCCCCAGCCCCTGCCGCCATCGGCGGGCCAATCGCAAGCGCAACCGCGAAAACCCCGGTCTTCACGCCGTCAACTCGGTACGGATCGCCGCCTCATCCAGCCCGTGCATTCCGATCACGACCAGATTGCTCTGCCGCGCATCCGCGCCGAAGGGCCGGTCGAAATACGTCTCGATGCGTGGCCCGACCGCCTGCAACACCATCCGCATTGGCTTGCCCTCGACGGCGAGGAACCCCTTTACCCGCAGAACATCATGCTTGCGGATCGTCGCCTCGACCTGAGCGCGCAGGGCGTCGACATCGGCGACTTCACCGAAGGAAACGACGAAACTGTCGAATTCATCATGGCCATGCTCATGCTCGTGGTGGTGTTGGTGGTCGTCGTGATCGTCCTCGTCATCATGGTGATGATGGTGGTGAATTTCGTGCCGCGCCGCCACATCATCCTCGGCCCCGGCATCCAGCCCCAGCAGCACATTCGGCGCAAGCCCGTCGATCCCGCTGCGCACCAGCCGCACGCCATCGCGCGTTCGTCCTTGCAGCGCCTCGACCGTGCTATCGGCGCGCCCCGCCTCCATCGTATCGGTCTTCGATACCACCACGATATCGGCGCAGGTCAGTTGGTCCTCGAACAATTCCGACAGCGGGGTTTCGTGCTCGATGCTGTCATCGGCCTCGCGCTGCGCCGTCACCTTCGCCTCATCGGCGGCAAAGCGCCCACCGGCCAGCGCCGGGCCATCCACCACCGTCACGACCCCGTCGATGGTCGTGCGCGTGCGGATTTCCGGCCAATTGAACGCCCGCACAAGAGGCTGCGGCAGGGCAAGCCCGCTCGTCTCGATCACGATATGATCCGGTGGATCGGCCCGGCCCAGCAGCTTTTCGATGGTCGGCACGAAATCATCGGCAACCGTGCAGCAGATGCAGCCATTCGACAACTCGACCACATCATCATCGGTGCAGTTTTCGATCCCGCATCCTTTCAGCAAATCACCATCGACGCCGATATCGCCGAACTCATTGATAATGAGCGCGATGCGCTTGCCATTCGCCTGTTGCAGCAGATTGCGGATCAGCGTCGTCTTTCCGGCCCCAAGGAAGCCGGTGATGACGGTGGCGGGTATCTTCTGGGGCATGGATCTACCTGTTCAAGACGCGCGCGGCGAGGCCATTGCGGTCCTCCCATCCGGCGCGTTGCAATTCGGGGTCGGCTTGGTCCTCTTCGGGCCAGCCGATACAAAGATACGCGATCAGCGACCAGTCGTCAGGTGTGTCGAGGTCGCGGGTCAGGCGTGCGGGATCAAGGATCGACACCCATCCCATCCCAACGCCCAACGTCCGCGCCACCAGCCACATCTGCATGACCGCGCAAACGACCGAATACCGCTTCATTTCCGGCATCGTCCGCACACCAAGACCGCCGCCCTGCCCGTCCGCATCATCGCAGAATACCGCCAGATGAACCGGCGCATCCCGCAATCCGGCCAGTTTCAGCGAGGCATAGAGCGCACGGCGTTCATCGGGCTGCGCGGCAAGGGCATCGGCATTGGCCTCGGAAAAATTCGCCGCCACCGCATCGCGCCGGGCCGCCTCATCGACCCGCACCAGACGCCAAGGCTCTGACAAACCAACCGAGGGCGCGCTCGCCGCCGCCGCAACGATCTGTTCGATCATCGCTTCGGGCACGGCATCGTGGCGGAACCGGCGCACATCCCGTCGCCACCGGAACAACTCGTCCAACTCCCGCCGAAACGCGGCAGAGAAGACAGGCGGTTCAGGCGACGCGGGAGCGATTGCCCCCGCGATCACGGGTTTCAGACGAGGCCGAGGGCCGCGAAGGCGATCCCTTCGACGTTTTCCAGCAGGAATGTCGCGCCGACACCGGCCACAACGGCACCCGCAAGGCGTGGACGGATCGTCTCGCTGCCCTTCACGATCAGGCTACCCGCCAGATATGCGATGGCGAACTGCGTCACCGTCAGGCCAAGCAGATAGCCGACCAGCACACCACCGCCGACGCCCGCTTCGGCACCGGCAATCGCACCGCCGAAGGCCCAGCCGTGGAACACACCTGCCGCTGCGAATACGGCCAGCACAACCGGCGCACGCAGCGAACCCGACGCGATCAGGCCGCCAAGCACGATCAGCGATGCCGCAATCACCAGCTCGACAGCGGGTAAGGCAATGCCATTCGCAACCAGCGCGATACCGCCCATCATACCGGCGAGATAGGCAAGCGGTGCGCTCACCAACCGTCCGATCATCGCGGCGGCAACACCCACGGCGATGACGAAGAACATATGGTCGAAGCCAAGCAGTGGGTGGCCAATGCCCGACAGTACGCCATGCGTAAACGTCTCCATCGGTGCGCCCGCAAGCGGATGGTGGGCCAGCGCAGGGGTCGCAATCAGGGCGGCGAGGGCCGAAAGGCCGGTAATCTTTTTCATGTCGTTCTCCATACCCGTCCCTCCGACGGGGGTTTCACAGGGTCGCATCACGGCAGGTCTCCTGACTCGCGACGTCGGCTTTCGCCCGCGTTCCTCGCCTTCCCGGACGAATCCAGTGGCCAGTGAAGAACGCCCGTCACTCACAGTCGCGGGGGCGGTTGCGGCCTCGGATCCCCTGCATGGGTCGACCCGTTCCACATTCCCTTTCAATCCATCGCATCCGGCGAGGGGCCGGACACTTCGGAACCGTGCGACCAGATGTCCGCCATGACACCGCGCCTGTCAATCGCGAAGAACGCGCGACAGCCATTCCAGCGCATCGGCGACATTTGACACGCTGTTTGCGGCGTGGCCGACGGGTCGCTCGACGATATGCAGCGGCAGGCCAAGCGCGGCGGCGGCGTCCAAGCGCACCCGCGACTCGCCCCCCGCATTGCGCGTCAGCAGATGCGTAATCCGATAATCCCGCATCGTCGCCACCTCAGACGCCAGCGTAAACGGCCCGCGCGCGGATATCGATTCGATATGACCGGGTAAATCACTGGGGGGGTCAACGCTGCGCAGCACCACGCTGATATCGCTTCGCGCGGCAAGAGGGGCAGTCTCCTTACGCCCCGTCGTCGCCAGAACCCGTGCTTGCCTCGGCAGCGCCATCACGGCGGCATCTAACGTGGCAAAGCCGTGCCAGTCCCCCACCGGACCCCAAGCCGGTCGCGCCAAGGTCAAAAGCGGCACCCCGGATGCGCGGCAGGCCGCAATGGCATTCGACGACATACCGACTGCAAACGGATGGGTCGCATCCACCACAGCGGCGATTCCCTGCCGCGCGATAAACGCGGATAGCCCGCCGACACCGCCAAAGCCGCCGACCCGGACCGGGCAGGGATACGGCAGCGGCTTCCCCGTCACCCCCGCCAGCGATGCGATTAGCGGCAGGTTCGGATGCGCCGCATAGGCCAGCGCCCGCGCCTCCGCCGTGCCACCGAGGAGCAGCGCCGTCTTCACCCGAAAGGACACCGCGCAAGGATCGTCCCCTGCCGGTCGATCACGATGGTTTCCACCTGTGTCGCGCATCCGCGCAGCGCCTCCAGCACCGTCGCGCGCGCGCCCTCGCACACCAAGGCCGCAAGCCGCTCGCCGCCGATACCAAAGGCTTCGAGCGCCGTATTCGCCTCCGCAATCGCGGGTATCCCACTCCGCTGCGCCAGTGCCACCAGATCGACCTGACTTCGCTTGGAGTGCAGGTCCAGCGCCCCCTGCGACAGCTTCGTCATCTTGCCCGGTCCACCGGCAATCGTGATGCGTGGCACCGGATGCCGCCGCAGGTATTTCAGCAGCCCACCCGCAAAATCCCCCATATCCAGATAGGACGTCTCCGGCAGATCATAAAGCGCCCGGACCGCCCCCTCCGATGTCGACCCCGTTGCCCCGACCACATGCTGCGCCCCCGTTGCAACCGCCACGTCGATGCCCCGGTGGATCGACGCTATCCATGCCGAGCACGAGAAGGGCCGCACGATGCCGGTGGTGCCGAGGATGCTGATGCCCCCTTCGATGCCCAAACGCGGGTTCCACGTCTTCAACGCCAAGGCCGCCCCATCCGCGACCGAGATCGTCACGCGCACATCGGGCGACACGCCCTGCGCCGCGCTTACCTCCGCAATCGCCTCGTCGATCATGCGGCGCGGGACAGGATTGATTGCAGGCTCACCTACCCCGATGGGCAAGCCCGGCTTCGTGACGGTTCCGACCCCCGCCCCCGCATGAAAGGTAACGCCCGCGCCCGCCGATGCCCGCTCGACCCGCACCGTGATATGCGCGCCATGCGTCACATCCGGGTCATCGCCGGCATCCTTCTCGACCGTCGCCTCGGCCCAGCCATCCACGATACGGGCATCGAAAATATCGAAAGTCGGCACCTGCCCCTTGGGCAGCAGGATCGCAACACGCTCAGGAATCGCGCCGGTGCATAGCCCCGTCCACGCCGCCTTTGCCGCCGCCGTGGCACATGCACCCGTCGTCCAGCCGCTGCGCAGGGGTTTATCCGGTTCGGTCATGGCACCGCGATCAGAGCGAAAGCTCCATGCCGTCGAATGCGACTTCCCAGCCCCCGGCTTCCGCCTCGGCTCGCTGCGCGGAATGTGGCAGCAACAGGGGGTTGGTGTTGTTGAGATGCACGAGCACCCGGCGCGCGATATCGGTCTGCGCAAACGTCGCCATCGTTCCATGCGCGCCGGATACCGACATATGCCCCATGCGCGCGCCGGTCTTCTGGCCCACGCCCTCGCGCTGCATCTCATCATCGGTCCACAGCGTGCCGTCGAACATCAGCAGATCGGCCCCCGCGATACGCGCTTTCAGATCATCCAGCACGGCGGCGCAGCCCGGAATATACATCGCCCGCTTACCGCCCCCCGTAATCTCCGCCCCGACCGTCTGCTCCCCGACCAGCTGCGTCTCGACCGTCTCGCCCTCCATATAGAGGGGCACTTTCCCCGGCACGGCAAACAACCGCACCGATACCCCCGGCACCGGCTCGAACGCCGCATCCAAGGCGATCCGGTTGCGGGTGACGAAAGCCGGATCGAGCGCGGTGAAGACCGGATTCGCATCCAGCACATCCGCAATCCCGCCGGTCATGTAGAGACCTAAGGGATGCTTTTCGCGCAGCGACAGCAGCCCCGCCACATGGTCGAGATCGCCATTCGTCAGCACGACCGACGCGATCGGACTGTCCCGCAATCCGCGCTCGGGACGGGGGTGCATCTGAGGATGTGCGATGATTTGCTCACGCAAATCAGGCGAGGCATTGAACACCACCCAGTTCTCATCATCCGCCGTCACGGCAATCGAAGACTGCGTCCGCGCCGTCACGCCCTCCTGCCCGCGCCAGAATGCGGCACAGGTCGAACAGGCACAGTTCCACTGCGGAAACCCACCACCGGCGGCGGCACCAAGGATCAGAATGCGCATGGGTCAGCCC
>CALJIU010000154.1 GCA_937974055.1 uncultured Neomegalonema sp.
ACCTGTGGCGAGCACAGCTCCCCCGATCAGGTCGCCTTCGAGCAGCCGAAAACGGGCCGCTATGCGGGGCAGTTTCTCGTGAAGGGCTATTCCTGCGTTTGAGTGCTGCAAAATGCGATCAAGGGCGCATCTGCTCGCACATAGAGCGGGTGGCGCGGATGGCCCTTTGCCGTCAGGCCAAGGCAATGTAGCGGACGCTGCGCCAGTCCCGTGACCGCCACCCCTCGCTCGACCGCCGCATCATGCGCGCCCCACGCTGCGATGACCGGCCCATTACAGTCGATCAGCGCCTTGCGGATCAGCGCGGTTGCCCGTGGCCCGACGATATCCTCCCCCGCGTTCCGTGCCGCGATCAGGTCGCGGGGGTCCGTCGCACGCCACGCAAACAGGTTGACCGTCCGCACGGCGCCACACCCCTCGCGCTGTGCAAAGCCTACGCAGCGGCGCAGGGTCGGGTCATCCACCGCCGCATCCGCCGTCGAGGGGTTGAGCATGATGAACAATGCTTCTGGCCCCTGCGCCCAACGTCGCCCAAGGGCATAGCGGTAGCGGTGGCATCGGGACAGCGTTGCCCAAGACCCGCTCACCGAGACACCGTTGCGCATATGACCGTCACATTATCGGGCGCACCCCGCGCCACCGCCGATGCGATCAGCGCCTCACCGGCTTGCCGATCATCGCGAAAGCGTAATTGTGCTGCAATCTCGTCGCTCGTGACGCACTCGGTCAGGCCGTCGCTGCACAGGATCAGGCGGTCGTCCTCGTACAAGCTCACAGGGTGATGGGCGATGTCGATATCCGCACTCATCCCCACCGCGCGGGTGACTTGGTTCGATAGTGGATGCCCGCGCGCTTCACGCTTGGTCAGTATCTGGGCGCTCACCATGCTTTGCACGGTGCTGTGATCCGTTGTCAGCGGCATGAGCTGGCGGTTGCGCAGCACATAGGCACGGCTATCACCGACCCACAGAACGGCTACACCATCCTCCGCTGCGATAACGCAAACCAGGGTTGCCCCGATGATGCGTCTTTCTTGTGCTTTTGACAGCAGCAGGCGGTTCACATGCGCGATACGCTGTTTCGCATCGGTGACCAGCGCCTCAATCCCCGCCTCGGCTACGTGACGAAGTTCAGCCACCAGCATTGCGCTCGCCACCTCGCCCGCGTCATGCCCGCCCATGCCATCCGCTACAGCCAGCAACGTCGGGCGCTCTCGGATCAGGTAAGCGTCTTGGTTCTGTGTGCGGACGCATCCTGTATGCGTTTGTCCCACCGCTGTTAGCTGCATCGTGCCATGGTCATCGCCATCAAATTTCGCCAACGTAGTGTTCGAAGAGTTAGATACGATAATACCAAACTGGTCCAGTTGCGTTTCTCTGCTTTAATATCGACGCGACACGCTGCTACGCTGACGCGACGACCGTAATCACTCAACCGGAGATCCACTATGGACCGCCAACCGCTGACCGCAAATCACTGGGGTACCTACCGCGTGCGCAGCGAGAATGGCCGCGTCACCGCGATGGACCCGTTCGAGCAAGATCCCGACCCCTCGCCTATCGGTCCCGGCTATCTGGATGTGCAAGACGGTCCCACCCGCATCATAGCACCGATGGTGCGTAAAAGCTGGCTGGATGACGGCCCCGGCGCGCGGCCTGAACGGCGCGGCGTCGATCCCTTCGTTGCGCTGACATGGGAAGAGATCGAGCCGTTGCTGGCGGGTGAACTGTCACGGGTCGTCGGTGAGCACGGGAACAATGCGATCTATGCGGGGTCGTATGGCTGGGCCAGCGCGGGCCGCTTTCACCATGCGCAAAGCCAGATGAAGCGGTTCCTGAACTGCATCGGTGGCTTTACCTCGTCGGTCTTCACCTACAGCTTTGCCGCCGCCGAGGCGATGATTCCGCATGTGCTGGGCGATTTCCGTGAATTTCTCAACACAACGACGAGCTGGGAAAGCATTGCCGGGAATACCGACCTGATGGTCGCCTTTGGCGGCGTGCCGGTGAAGAATGGGCAGATCGAATCCGGTGGCTTGGGTGCACATATCCAGCGCGCGGGATTAGACAAGGCGCGGGCAGCGGGGGTGCAATTCGTCAATATCGGCCCCCTGCGCTCGGACGTACTGGACGAGATGGAGGCGGATTGGCTGCCCGCACGGCCCAATACCGATGCCGCGATCCTGATCGGTATCGCCCATACGCTTATTACCGATGGCAGCGTCGACCGCACCTTCCTCGACCGCTACACTACCGGCTACGACCGCTTCGCGGCCTATGTTACCGGCGAGAGCGACGGCGAGCCAAAGGATGCCGCATGGGCCGCCGCGATCAGCGGGTTGGAGGCGGATGCGATCCGTGATCTCGCCCGCCGTATGGTACAGGGCCGAACCATGATCTCGGTCGCATGGGCTTTGACGCGGCAGGACCATGGCGAACAGGCATTCTGGGCCGCCATAACCATTGCCGCGATGCTGGGTCAGATCGGCTTGCCGGGCGGTGGGTTCGGGTTTGGATACAGCGCGGAAAATTCCATCGGCGACCATTTCAGCCAGATGCCCGGCGCGTCGTTGCCCCAAGGTCAAAAGGGCGTCGCCGACTTCATCCCCGTCGCGCGGATCTCGGACATGTTGTTGCATCCTGGAGAAGAGTTCGATTTCAACGGGCAACGCCTGACCTATCCCGATATCCGCCTCGTCTGGTGGGCGGGGGGTAATCCGTTTCACCACCATCAGGATATCGGGCGCATGTTGCGCGCATGGCGTAAGCCCGAAACCATCGTCGTCAACGAATGGTGCTGGAACGCGATGGCAAAGCACGCCGATATTGTCCTGCCCTGCACCACGCCGCCGGAGCGTACCGATATCGCCCTGTCGCAGCGCGATCCCTACGTAATTTCGATGGATAAGGTGGCGGATGCGCCCGGCCTTGCCCGTGATGATCACCTGATCTTTCGCGGATTGGCTGCACAGATGGGGGTAGAGGACGCCTTCACCGAAGGGCGCGAGCCGGAGGATTGGATACGCTGGATCTACGATGTCACCCGTCAGCGCGTGGCCGAGCAGGGCAGGGCGCTACCCAGCCTTGATGAGCTTCGCGAAAAGGGGTGGCATCGCAACCCACCACCGGACGAGCCGACCGTGGTTCTTCGCCCCTTCATCGACGATCCGGTCGGCAATGCACTGGCTACGCCCAGCGGGAAGATCGAGATTTTCTCCGAAACGGTGCAGGGCTTTGGCTATGATGACTGTCCCGGCCACCCCGTCTGGCGCGAGCCGCGCGAATGGTTGGGGGCGCCGGGCATCCGGGCAACGGGCAACTTGGCGACGGGCCAGGAGGGCGGCGAGTGGCCTTTGCACCTGATTTCAAATCAACCCACCCGCAAGCTGCACTCACAACTCGATCACGGGGCTTGGAGCCGTGCGGGCAAGGTGAAGGGGCGTGAGCCGATCCTGCTGCACCCCGATGATGCGGCCGCGCGGGGTATCGAAGAGGGCGATATCGTCCGCGTCTTCAATGCGCGTGGCGCGTGCCTCGGCGCGGCCACCCTCAGCGATACGATCCGCCCCGGCGTCGTGCAGATGAGCACGGGCGCATGGTATGATCCGGCGGTTCCGGGCGATCCCAACTCCCTATGCAAGCATGGTAACCCCAACGTCCTGACCCCCGACCGTGGCACCTCTCGCCTTGGCCAAGGCCCAACCGCCCATACCTGCATGGTCGATATCGCCCGCTATGAAGGCGACCCGCCCCCCGTCACGGCCTTCGATCCGCCGGAAATCTTGCGCCGCTAGAGTGCACTCATCGGGTCAACGGCTGCGAGCGATCAGATACGCAGCCGCCATTGCCAATAACGGGTAGGCAACGGACGCTTTGCTCTCTGTCGCCAGGCCCGTCGCCAAGGCTGCGGCCTCGATCTTTTCCGCGTCCTTCTTCTTCCTTTTCAGCAGCGTTTGACGCCGTATGTACATGGCACCCGCTGCCACCAAGAACAGCAGTGCCATGACCAGACAGGCGTAAACGGCACCGATTTCCGAGGCGATGGCAATCGTCGCGGCGATCAGCAGAAAGATCGTTGCGATCAGCCCGCAAACCGCCACGGCGGACATCCACACGACATTGGTCTTTACTCCGACCAACTTGGACCGTGCCGTGCCCGCCGCCGCGTCGACCGCTAGTCTGACAAGGCTCATTTTCGCGATGCCACACCGAGCAGGAACCCGATCCCTGCGCAGATTGCGATGGCGGCCAACGGATTATTGGTTATTGCGCGTTCCGCATCGCTCTGAAGCTGACTAGCTTTGTCGATTGCCGTCTCGCCGAGTGCGGTGGCGTGATCGACGGCCTGTTCCTTCGCCTCGGTCGCCCGCTCCGTCACACCCATCGAGATCATCTCCGCGATCTCTTTCACATCAGCCTGTAGGGCGGCGTATTGCTGTTTCAGATCGTCCAGTTCGACGGCCTTCGGGTTCGATTGTGCTGACATGGCGCTACTCCTGAATTGTGGAATGCCTGGGGAAACATCCTGTTGGGGTCATTGGCTATATGCGTCGAAGCAGCGACAAGACAACGCGCCGTCGTCGATGCGCATGTTTTTGCCGTGAAGAACGCAGCTTGAACAATTGCCACCGTCGCCCACCTTCATCGCCTTCGGATGAGTGCACGAGGATGGCATGGACCTAATGACAGCTTGGCTGAACAGATTGCGGCGCAGCTTCTGGGTAATTCCGTTTGGTGGGTGCTTTATAGGTCTGATTCTCGCGGTTTCGGTATGGAAAATTGATCGCATTGATGCCCTTTCCGATCCGATCTCGTTTATGGCGTTCCTGACGATCAATGAGGAAAATGCGCGGTCTGTTTTCGCGACCGTTGCGGGGGCGATGGCAACGATCATGTCGCTCGCCTACACTCTTACGCTTGTCGTTTTTACATTGGCGGCGGGGTCGCTAGGGCCACGACTATTGGACTCGTTTTCCGATAATCGGGTCAACCAGACCACCATAGCTATCGTCGGCGGTACCTTCCTATACTCGCTGACCAGCTTGTATCTTTTTACCAACGAGCAGCAGGCGAAATTTTCCGCCCTCGTGGCGATCATCCTCGCGGTCTTGGCGATTGGATCGCTGATCTATTTCGTTCACGACGTCGCAAAACGGGTGTTGGTCGATAACGAGATCGCCCGAACCGCCGGACGGCTATCCGACTCGATAAAATCCATTTTTCACGCCACGGACGAAAAATCCTCATCAGACGACAAATGGCAGCCGGGTGACGCGCCCTACAGGTCGATCTTTGCCGTCGAGAGCGGTTATCTTCTGTCGATCAATCCCGAAGGCATCGTGAAAACCGCCGTTGAGCATGATTGCGTGGTCGAATTGCTCATCGCCCCCGGTGATTTCATGGTCGCAAATGCCCCTATCGGGCGGGTTTATGGCGGGCCGAACCTGTCGAATGATGTGGCGCGGCACCTTAATGTCGGGAAATCCCGCACATCCGAGGGCGACGTTCTTTTCTCCATCCATCTGCTGATCGAGATTGCCATCCGCGCGTTATCACCCGGTATCAACGACTCGTACACCGCCATCAGTTGCATCGATCATCTGTCTGCCGCCTTGTCGGAACTTTTACAGCGTGAAGCCCCTTCTCCTATTCATTGTGACGAAGAAAATAATCCAAGGCTGATCGTGATGATCATTGAAATTGACGCTGTTTTGTCGACGGCCTTCCACCCGCTGAGGCGAAATGCGCAGGGTAATGTGATGGTATCGCAGGCTTTAATCGCCGCGCTTGAACGCATGGCGTCGGTCTCGAAGAAACAGCATCTCGATACCCTTCAGATGCATGTCCAATTGATCGCATCCGACGCGCTGCCAGATCGCAGTGCCCAGACGGACAAGAAGCATCTGGACCTATTGGTCAATTCGTTTAACGAGGCGGTTACGGCTCGGAGAAGGGAAGAACATCGCGTCCCCAATATCACCGTAAGTGTGCGCGATGCGGACGTGTCGTCGCTTTGAGTCCTCCATTGGCGGACGATGCCAAAGCGGTGTGGGTCAGTGGTTGTTGATCTTGAAACATGCCACTATCACCGACCTTTCTCGAAACCCTTTTAAACTCCGGATAAATGAATATGAGCGTTTACGGCATCATTCGGGGCACATTACTTTTTCTCACGGGAATCGTGTTCATCACCACCGCCCTGCCGCTGTCGGGCAGCCATTCATGGTGGGTTCGTGCGTGGGATTTTCCGCGCGCACAGATCGCGGTGGTCGCATTCATAGCGCTGATCGCCGTCGTTATCTTCAGCTCCGGCACCGGGCGCATCGTTATGGCTACGTGCTTGCTGGTTTGTCTGGCGTATCAATGCTTTCGGATCTTTCCTTACACGCCTTTCGCAAAGACCGAGCTGACCTTGGCGAAAGAAGACGAATGCGACGAGATCATCACATTATTCTCGGCGAACGTGTTGATGGAAAACGACGAATACGATGATTTACGGCGCGAGATTGCGAAGGTCGATCCCGATGTCCTGCTTTTGATGGAAACGGATGAAAAATGGACAAAGGAGATGGAATCCGTTCTCTCAGAATATGAAACGGTCGTGCGGGTTCCGAAGGATAATCACTACGGCATGATCTTCGCCTCTCGACTACGTGCGCGCAAGGCGGTTGCAGTTTATCTGGTCAATGACGAGACTCCCGCCGTGTTTGCCGAACTCGAAGACGCGAAGGGCAGGGTGCTGCGTTATGTCGGTCTGCACCCCCGCCCACCGCTGCCCGGCGCGGATACCGAGGAGAGGGATGCGCAAATCCTCTTCGCAGCCCGGTTCGCGCGGCAATCCCATGTTCCGTTGGTCGCGATGGGCGACTTCAACGATGCCGCTTGGTCCGATACCGCCGACCTGTTCAAAAGCGTTGGAGAATACCTAGACCCCCGTGTTGGGCGCGGCTTCTATGCCAGCTTCGATGCGCGCAGCAAGTTGCTGCGAGCGCCAATCGACCATTTCTATCACTCCGAGGAGGTGGCGGTCGTGTCGTTCCACCGGGGGGCGTATTTCGGCTCCGATCACTTCCCGATCGTCGCGAGAGTGTGCTTGGACCGCGATCTTGCCAAGCGGCTCAACAACACGCCCGAACCAATCGAAGACAGTATGCGCGAACGATCCGAGGATATCATCGCGGCCCGCAGCGCCTCCTTGGGTGACGCATTGGACAATTGATCCTGACGAGAAAGTTTCGCGTGCTGCCGTGTCGGTAAAACATGCGGAGGTGACGCGAGAAAAACCGCAAACTCTACGGTCTTGTGCAGATTGCTAATTGTCTGAAGAGATTGGCGCGCCGGGGAGGATTCGAACCCCCGACCCCTTGATTCGTAGTCAAGTGCTCTATCCAACTGAGCTACCGGCGCGTTGTGGTTCTAGTACCCATGCCCCCGTGGCTTTGCAAGCGGGAAAACCACAGGACAGAGCAAAATTGTCGAGGTAGGGAAGAAGGATCGGATATTCGGGAGAACCCATCGTGCCTGCCAATGAAGACTATCGCCCATCGCGCGCCTTCGCGTCGCTTGGAAACACGTTCTCCGACCCCGTGGACGCGGCCCGCTTCCCCAAGCACATCCTGCGATTCCGAAATGATCGTGCGGCGCAGACTGTTGGCCTTGCGGACCTGACCGATGACGAATGGATCACTCATTTCGGGCATTTCCAATCCTTGCCGGACGGCATGGACGGTCCCCGCGCCATTCGCTACCACGGCCACCAGTTCCGTCACTACAACCCCGATCTCGGCGATGGGCGCGGATTTCTGTTCGCGCAGATGCACGCGCAGGACGGTCGCCTACTCGACCTGTCCACCAAGGGCAGTGGCACCACCCCATATTCCCGCGCAGGCGATGGACGACTGACCCTAAAGGGTGCCGTGCGGGAGGTGTTGGCGGCGGCCCTGCTCGAAGCGCGGGGCGTCAGTACGTCCAAAGCGTTCAGCCTGATCGAGACGGGCGAGCAGCTCATGCGCGGTGATGAGCCATCCCCCACCCGCTCCGCCGCCCTCGTTCGCCTGTCGCACAGCCACCTACGTTTCGGCGTCTTTCAGCGTCACGCCTTTCACCGTGATGCGGATGCGATTCAGACATTGATCGACCATGTTGCCGAGCACTACATCCCCGAAATCGCGACGGCAGAAGACCGGGCCACCGCTATGCTGACCCATGCCGTCGCAAACATGGCGCGCCTCACAGCGCAATGGATGGCGGCGGGCTTCGTGCATGGCGTTCTCAACACCGATAACGTCACCGTCATGGGCGAAAGCTTCGATTACGGTCCCTACCGTTTCCTCCCCCATTTCGAGCCGGGATTCACAGCGGCCTATTTCGACCATTCCGGCCTCTACGCCTATGGCCGCCAACCCGAAGCCGCCTTTTGGAATTGCCGCGCGCTTGCCTCGACCTTGTCATTGGTCACATCGCAAGAAGCGTTGATCGAAGTGCTGCATGGGTTTGAAAATGCCTATCAATCCGCCCTGCGCGATGCCGTTTTCGCCCGTCTCGGTATCCTGCCCAGTGGGGACGCCGACCGCGATCTCGATTTCGTGCGTGACACGTATTCGATGTTGGAGCGCACTAAAACGCCGTGGGAGCCGTTCTTCTTCCAGTGTTTTGGTGGTAAGGGTCGCTCCGAAGACGTTGAATGGAATGTCGCTTTCGAGGGTTACGAACCTGACAAACCGAACCGCCTCGACGGCATCGAAACCCCGTGCGACTTGCTCTACGAAGAGATCGAAAGCATCTGGGCGGCCATCTCGGAACGGGATGATTGGACGCTATTCGAACAGAAATTGTCCGAAATCGAGACACTCAGGGTTGCGTTGTCCTGAAATTGAACGGATGCTTACGCTCGGCTGACACGGCATGGGTGAAAAGATGTTCGGATATAGAGGGTTGCTCATCGTCTTTGCCATGATGTCTGCGCACGAGGCCTGCGCTGGGGCTTGGACGCAACAGCAGGGCAGGGGCATTGCCATCGCCACCGTCGCTCATAGCGATGCCGATACCCGCTTTCTCGAAGACGGCACTACTGGCCCGGCCACCGATTTCCAGAAAACCGAAGCGCGGCTCTACCTCGAATACGGCCTCACCGATTGGGCTACACTCGTCGCGCAGCCCGAATGGCGGCACAAGGAAACCGGCCCGCGTCAGGGTGAAACGGTGAATGGATTGGGCCGCGTCGATGCGGGCATCCGAATCCGGCTTTGGCAAAACGACACCTCCGTATTCTCGGTTCAGGGATCGGCGCGAATGCCCGGTGCGTCGGATGAACTCGCCCCCGCCAATGGTGGTGATACCGAATGGGAATTAGACGGCAGGCTCTTGTTTGGGCGTGGTTTTCCCGTTTTCGGTCGCCACGCCTTTACCGACATGCAACTCGGCTATCGCCACCGCTTTGGCGATCCAGCGGATGAATTGCGCTTCGACCTGACCAGCGGCATCGACCTCACTCCGTCGATCCTCGCCCTGTTGCAAAGCTTCAACAGCGTCTCCATCGGCACCGCGACGGGCGGGTTTCAGCAGACCCGCGAGCACAAAATCGCCGCCAGCCTCGTCTACCGCTTCGAAGAGCGATGGTCGGTGCAGGCGGGCGTGCAGAAGACGATGGCGGGCCAGAATATCGTAGAGGAAAGTGGTCTCTTTTTCGGGGTTTGGCGTAGTTTCTAATCTCCGCGCATCGCTACACGATACCGCTCAATCAACCGCTCGGCGGCGGCTTCCGGCGACAGGTTCCCGGTCTTCACCAGCCCACGCATCTCGGTCATAGTATCCGCGCTCACCGCCTGCTCGAAGACCTGCTGCAACTGCGCTTCCAGCGCCGTTTCCATCCACGACACCGCCTGTCCTTCGCGCTGCCGGTCGTGATAGCCGGAGGCAAGGCGCGTGGCGCTCAACCGCTCGATCAGATCGCCAACCTCCGCAATGCCTGTCCCCTCGATGGATGAGGCCGTCACTGCCATCGGAAAGCCCTCGGTATCGCCGTCACGCCGTCGCATCAGGCGCAACGCGGCGGCATAGTCGGCGCGGGTGCGTTTGGCTGTTGCGGCCAGATCGCCATCGGCCTTGTTCACGACGATCAGGTCCGCGATCTCCATGATCCCGCGTTTCACACCTTGCAATTCGTCCCCGCCCGCAGGGGCCAGCAGCAGCAGAAATACATCCGTCATGCGCGATACTGCAATCTCGGACTGCCCGACTCCCACCGTCTCAACGATCACCCGATCATAGCCCGCCGCCTCGCACAGCGCGATGCTCTCCCGCGTACGCCGCGCGACCCCGCCGAGACTGCCTCCCGATGGCGAGGGCCGGATGAAGGCCGCCGGATTGCGCACGAGCGTATCCATCCGTGTTTTGTCACCGAGGATCGACCCGCCCGTCAGCGTCGAGGATGGATCGACCGCCAACACAGCCAATCGATGCCCGCGTGCGATGATTTCGCCGCCGAACGCCTCCGTGAACGTCGATTTCCCCACCCCCGGCGTCCCGGACAGCCCGATCCGCAACCCATCCTTGCAGGCGGGCAGCGATTCGACCAATAAACGTGCGTTCTCCCGATGGTCCGCCCGCGAAGATTCGACCAACGTGATCGCCCGCGAGAGCGCACGGCGTTGTCCGGCAAGTAAATCGTCGCGCAGACGGGTGAGAGGGGGAGATAGTTTTGTCATGTCGCAGCCGTAAACCGTCTTTAACGATTGGTACAGTATCGTGAGGTACCCGTGATATGTCGCGTATTAAACGGCTACTGTCTCCAAAAGGGCGGTTGCAGGAGAGATTCGAAATGATGAGAGGCTTTGCACTCGGCTCGGTAACGACAGTCATGGCGATGATGATGGCGCTGTCCGCCCCTGCGGCTCAGGCGACTGAGGCTGCGGCGAGCGTGTCCGCGAATTATGATTTTTTCGTCGGCGGGTTCCGTATTGCTGAAGTCGGGCTGGAGGCAACTGCGACCCCCACCGGCTACGAGGCAATGTCGCAGGTAACGACGCGCGGAGTGCTCGAAGTTTTGCTGCGTGGACGCTCCGTTTCCAAGGCCGTTGGCAAGCGTGGGGCCTTCGGACGGTTGGAGCCGGTCGGCTACGCCGCACGCTATTCCTCGCGCACGGGCGAGCAAAAAACCCGCATCGGCTACGAAGATTCGACGCCAACCCGCGTCACCTTCGACCCGGTACCCGACGATATCTCCGAACATGCCCGCGCGCGTGACCAGCGCGGCTCGCTTGACCCGCTATCGGCGGCGGTGGCGGCGTTATTGCCTGCAACATCGGCGGATCTGTGCAACCGCACCATCCCCATCTATGACGGCAAGCGCCGCTTCGATGTAATCTTCCTCGCCCCTGATCCCGCCCGTTTCGATGACAGTGCGCCAAAACCAAAATGGGATAAGCCTCTGACCCGATGCCTAGGCGTCTACGAGCGCATTTCGGGTTTTGGTGCCGAGGCGATGCAGGACGAGAAATACTTCCCCTTCGATATCTGGTTCGAGGATAGCGGTAACGGCATCTTTCGCGCCGTCCGCCTCGCTGGCAGCACGAAACTCGGCTTTGCCATCGGCAATCTGCGCAAGTAGCGGGCTTGTCAGCAGAAACCCGCTCCGGGCGCGTACCCGGAGCGTTGCAGCATCCTACCCCGCCGCGCGCGACAGCCAAGGCATCGTACCCGCCGCCTTCGCTTCGTACTCGCCGATGGCGTCTTCCTTCTCCATCGTCAGGCCGATATCGTCGAGACCATTCAGCAGGCAATGCTTCTTGAACGGGTCGATATCGAAGGAGATGGTGCCACCATCCGGCCCGGTGATCGTCTGACTTTCCAGATCGACCGTCATCCGCGCATTTGCGCCGCGCTCTGCATCCTCCATCAGCTTATCGACCTGCTCTTGCGGCAGGGCGATGGGCAGAATGCCGTTCTTGAAGCAGTTATTGTAGAAGATATCCGCGAAGCTAGGCGCGATCACGCAGCGGATACCAAAATCCAACAGCGCCCAAGGCGCGTGCTCGCGCGACGACCCGCACCCGAAATTGTCCCCCGCCACGATGATTTTCGCATCGCGATAGGCGGGCTTGTTCAGCACGAAATCGGGTTTTTCCGAGCCATCGTCCTCGTAGCGCATCTCCGAAAACAGCGCGACGCCCAGTCCGGTGCGCTGGATCGTTTTCAGATACTGTTTCGGGATGATCATGTCCGTATCGACATTGATCAGCGGCAGCGGTGCGGCGATGCCATCGAGTTTGGTAAAGCTGTCCATCGGAGCGGTCCTTCGCAGGGATTTTGCACGGTTCAACCACGGTTCGGCCCGCCTTGGCAAGCATCCGCAGGACGGCACGCACGCCAAAGCCCTCCGCGCCGGGTATCGGGCGAAGCGAGGGCCGCATGGATGGGCGTGCCGGTTAGGAGCTGTTATTGATCGCCACCTCGTGCAGCACCATCAGCGCGAGTGATTGACAATCGGCGAGAATGTAATCCACCGCCCGTCGCCCGCGCTCTCGGTGCCCCGGCGGTCTGCCCGGACGCATGACACGCCGATAGCGCGTACGCCCCCCGGCCAGTTGCCGTGCCAGCCGTTGCGCTTGCTTGGGCACATTTTCCAGCGCCGCCCGCAGGGCAGCGATCCGCCGCATCAATGTGGCACCATCCACGATATCGTCGGGTGAAGCGGCGGGTGGCGGGGGAGGTGTCGGTTCGCTCGTTCCGTCGAGGGGCCGAATACGCGGCCCGATTCCCGCCACCCGTTTGGTTCTTGGTCTAAAGCTCAACCGGAGATCGAATAACGGAAAGGCAGGTATATGCTCCCCATCGCCCTTCGGAATGCCGCCCTTCGGCTGCGCCTTACGCTTCGCCGATGGTGTGATCGTCACCAGTGTTTCGGCAATGGCGATCACGCGGCGGGCGGCGGATTCGGCAGGGCGCAGCATCGACAACACGACCAGATACACCCGGCGCAGCAGGATTCCGTCACCGCCGGGTAGCATGGCGACCATTCTCGCCACGACCCGCAGCAGCAACCGCGTCTGCACATCAATGATCGTCTGCCGGTCCATGTCGTCTCCGCTAAAACAAAACATGAACATCGAAGATGATTTTTGTCGAAATGTCAAGCCCGCGCGCTCGCGTTTTTGCGAGTGCGGAACCGCCCCGTTGATTTCGTGCCGCAAACCCCTTAGGCGAACGCTCAAACAGCGCGAGGGACGGCCATGACCATTCACCTTCACCACGGCGACCTGCCGGATGGCCTAGATCTAGGCCCGACGGTCGCCATCGATTGCGAAACGATGGGCCTGATCCCCCACCGCGACCGCCTCTGCGTGATCCAATTGTCCAGCGGTGACGGCGACGCGCATCTCGTGAAATACGAACCGGGTGTCCCGAAATCTCCGAACCTGGCGAAGATGCTGGTCGATCCCGCCGTGTTGAAACTCTTTCATTTCGGGCGTTTCGACATCGCCGTCATGGCCCGCGCCTTCGGCGTTACCACCGCACCCGTCTACTGCACCAAGATCGCATCCAAGCTGGTCCGCACCTATACCGACCGCCACGGCCTCAAGGAATTGTGCCGCGAGCTGATCAATGTCGAAATCTCCAAACAGCAGCAAAGCTCCGATTGGGGTGCGCCGACGCTTTCCGAAGACCAGAAGGCCTATGCCGCCAGCGATGTTCTGTATCTACATCGCCTGAAACACGAACTCGATATCCGCCTGCGCCGCGAGGGTCGCACCGAAATGGCCGAAGCCTGCTTCCGCTTCCTGCCCAACCGCGCCATCCTCGACCTGATCGGTTGGCCCGAAACCGATATCTTCTCGCACTGACGATGGGTGCATCGGGAAAACCGGCGATCCAGATCGCCCGCGAGGTCATCGAGATCGAAGCGAATGCGCTGCACGCGCTCGCCACCGCGCTTGACGACCGTTTTGAGGCGGCGGTCGATCTGCTCGCCAATGCCAAAGGCCGGGTGATCGTCTCCGGCATGGGGAAAAGCGGCCATGTGGGCCGCAAGATCGCCGCGACCCTCGCCAGCACCGGCACGCCCGCGCAATTCGTCCACCCGGCGGAGGCCAGCCACGGCGACCTCGGCATGGTCACCCGCGACGACGTGGCGCTCGTGCTGTCGAACTCCGGCGAGACGCCCGAACTCTCCGACCTCATCGCCCATACCCGCCGTAATGGCATCCCCCTCATCGGCATCGCCTCGAAGCCCGAAAGCACGTTGATGCGGGCTGCCGATATCGGCCTGCCACTGCCCAAGGCTCCCGAAGCCTGCCCGATGGGTCTTGCCCCCACCACCTCCACCACCGCGACCCTCGCGCTTGGCGATGCCATCGCCGTCGCCCTGATCGACCGCCGCGATTTTCAGCCGCAGAATTTCCGGATGCTCCACCCCGGCGGCTCGCTTGGCTCGTTGCTGCTGACCGTCGGGGACCGGATGCACGGGGCCGCCGACCTGCCCCTCGTCACCGGCGACACGCCCATGCTTGACGCGATGCTGGTCATTTCCAGCAAGGCATTCGGCCTCGCTGGCGTGGTTGACGGGCAGGGCGGATTGATCGGTGTGATCTCAGATGGCGACTTGCGCCGTAATGTGGCCCATCTTTCGGAGAGAACTGCACAGGACATCATGTCGGACAGTCCGAAAACCATCGGCCCGTCCGCCCTGTTGGGGGAGGCGCTCGACACCATGAACCGACACAGCATCACTGCCCTGTTCGTGATGGACGAATCCGGCGAAGGCCCGACCGTTCCCGTCGGCCTGATCCACATCCACGATTGTCTGCGCGCTGGATTGTCCTGATGATCGACACGCCGGAGGATTCGCACGAGACTCCGGAGGGCGCCCCCCGCCGGGTCGTCCGTTCCCGCCGCACCTTCTGGCTCGCCGTCACCCTCGGCCTCGTGGCTTGCTTGCCCTTCGTCCTCGTCTTCACCCGCACCGGAACGAATACGAACGAACCCCTTATGCTGACCGAGGCCGACCAGGCATCTCTAAAGGACGGTCTACGGATGCTATCGCCCAGCTTTTCGGGCCGCACCGAAGACAATGAACCCTATACCGTGCGCGCCGAATGGGCCTTGCCCAATGGACCCAAACCAACCCGCATCTCGCTGAACCAGATCACTGCGACCATTACGACAAAGGATGGCCGCGAAGCGATCATGACGTCCCGCAAGGGCGTCTTCTTCCCCAATACCGAGCGTCTGCGCCTGACCGAGGGCGTCTTTGCCCGCACTTCTGACGGTTACACCGTACAAACACCTGCGGCCCTGATCGACGTAAAAGCCATGACATTACAAACGGATGGTGAGATCGTGGCCAAGGGGCCGAGCGGTTCTATCCGCGCCGACAGTCTGGAAGCTATGGACGCGGCGGATCGAATCGTTATCTTTCGGGGGAATGTTCGCGTAGTTTTCGTCCCGAAAAGCGCATCACAACAAGACTCACCCGAACAAGACCCTTAACAGGAACAGGATCGACCCCATGAAGCGCTTCGCTCGCACCGCCCTTCTAGCAGTCGCTGCCCCTGCCCTCATCTGGGGTGGCATGGCGCTGGCGCAGACACCGGGCGCACTGGGTGGCTTCAAGGTGGATTCCTCTCTCCCCATCGAGATTTCCGCCGACGCGCTTGAGGTGCGGCAGGAACAGCAGACCGCCGTCTTCACCGGCTCGGTCGATGCCCGTCAGGGTGAAGTGCGGATGCAGGCCGAACAGCTCGTGGTCAGCTATGACCAGAACGCCGACGGCGGCGCAGCGGGGCAGGCCGGGGCCATCCGCCGCGTCCGCGCCGAGGGTGCGGTTTTCGTCTCCAGCGCCGAAGGCTCGGCTGAGGGCAACTGGGCCGATTACGACGTCGCCTCCGGCATGATCACCATGGGCGACAGCGTGACCCTGACCCAAGGGGCGGAAAATGTGCTCGCTGGTGGTTCGCTGCGCATCGATCTCAATACAGGTTTTGCCCGCCTCGATGCTGGCAGTGTCAAGGCCGATGGCACGCGCGAGCGGGTGCAGGGCCTCTTCTTCCCACCGGCGAAGAACTGATCGCCTTCATGCCGTATCGAACCGGTTCACGTCATATAAAGACGAGCGCGCTTATGCTTGGGTCAGACCGATGAGGTCCGACACGGGTACGACTCCCGTGGGGGAGAGGGGAAAGCCCCATCTGCGCGTTGCCTCTAACCGGGCCGGGCTGGTGGTGGACCGCATTGGTAAGAGCTATCGGCGGCGTCCCGTCGTGCGCGGTGTCTCGGTGACCCTGCGTCGGGGAGAAGTCGTCGGCTTGCTGGGACCGAACGGTGCGGGGAAGACGACATGCTTTTACATGATAACGGGGCTTATCCCGGCGGATTACGGGACGATTACGCTGGATGGCGAGGATGTCACGACGCTGCCCATGCACCGACGCGCCCGTCTCGGCGTCGGCTATCTGCCTCAGGAAGCCTCGATCTTTCGCGGCCTGACGGTCGAACAGAATATCATGGCGGTGCTGGAGTTGATCGAACCGACTCGCTCGAAGCGCCAGCATCATCTCGACGCGCTCTTGGCCGAATTTTCGATCACCCACCTGCGTCGCACGCCTGCACTGGCCCTGTCTGGCGGCGAGCGGCGACGGGTGGAAATTGCCCGCGCACTGGCCACCGACCCGGATTTCATTCTGCTGGACGAGCCGTTTGCGGGCGTCGACCCCATCGCGGTGGGCGATATCCGGGGGCTTGTGTCTCATCTGCGCGACCGGGGCATAGGGGTCTTGATTACCGACCACAATGTGCGCGAAACTCTCAGCATCATAGACCGTGCGTATATTCTGCACGATGGGCAGGTGCTAAAGCAGGGTACGCCGCAGGATATCGTCGGGGACGAAGCGGTACGCCGGGTTTATCTGGGCGACGGATTCCGTCTCTGATCGGTTCTGGAAAAGGGAGGGTCTGATCGATGTCGATGGGAATAGGCCTTCAGGTCCGCCAGTCACAATCGCTGGTTATGACCCCGCAACTGCAACAGGCCATCAAGCTGTTGCAGATGTCCAATCTCGATCTTTCCGAATACGTCTCGCAAGAGATCGAGCGCAATCCGCTGCTCGAAGCCATGTCCTCCGTGCCGGATGAGCGCCGCGACCGGCCCGATGCCGCCGATGCGCCCGCGCAGGATGCGGCCCCCGCCGCCAATGATCTGTCCTCCCAGTTGAGCGAGGACAACTTCAACCGTGCCGAAGAAACCTTCGATACGGGCCTAGAAAACGTCAATGCCGACCAGTCTCGCGCCGAAGCGCAGGCCGATGGTGCCGCTGCCGCCAACGAGGCCGCCGGTCCCGCCGGTGATGAGGCTGGGAACTGGTCCTCAGTCGGTAAGGGTGGGGGAGGGGGCTTTGATTCCCCCGAATACGACCTCGAATCGATGATTGCCTCTGATAAATCTCTTCGTGATCACCTGCTCGATCAGATTGGTATGAGCATCGCGCCGCACCGTATTCGCGCCATCGGTGCCTATCTCGTCGAACATATTGATGAGGCAGGATATCTGCGCATTGACGAGGATACCGTGGCCGAGCGTCTCGGCGCGCAGCCGCAGGATGTCGAGGCTGGTCTCGCCCTTCTTCATGGCTGCGACCCGGCGGGAGTTGGCGCGCGTAACCTAGGGGAATGCCTGCGTCTTCAGTTGATCGACAGCAATCGCCTTGATCCCGCCATTGGTGCACTGATCGATAATCTCGAATTGCTTGCCAAGGGCAAGGTGCAAAAGCTGATGAAGCTTTGCGGCGTTGGTCAGGAAGACATGCGCGAGATGATCGAGGAGATTCGCGCCCTCGACCCCAAACCCGGTACTCGCTTTTATTCCGAAATCGCCCAGACGATGGTGCCAGATGTTTTCGTCCGCCGTAACGCGATGGGTGGTTGGAATATCGAATTGAATACCGATACGTTGCCCCGTGTTCTCGTCAATGAACGCTACGCCGCCGAGGTCGCGAAGAACGGTAAAGAAGTAAAAGCCTATCTCAGCGAATGCCTGCAAAGTGCTAACTGGCTTGCTAAAAGCCTCGATCAACGCGCCCGAACTATCCTGCGCGTTTCTTCCGAAATCGTGCGTCAGCAGGATGGCTTCTTTGAATACGGCATTTCCGAATTGCGGCCCCTGAACCTCAAGACTGTGGCCGATGCCATCGACATGCACGAATCAACTGTCAGTCGAGTCACGTCAAACAAGTACATCTCAACGACTCGCGGCGTGTTTGAGCTGAAGTTCTTCTTCACCGCCGCGATTGGTTCAATCGACGGTGGTGACGCTTATTCCGCCGAAAGTGTGCGGCATAAAATCCGTAAGATGATCGAGGAAGAACCAACCGATGCAATTCTCTCGGACGATCGGATTGTCAGCATCCTTCGCGAGGAAGGCGTTGATATCGCTAGAAGAACGGTTGCGAAATACCGAGAGTCAATGGACATACCCTCATCGGTCCAGCGCCGCCGTCGTCGGGCTGAGAACGCACTTTGAAATATTCTGACATTGACTTTTTGCACCGGCAACGTGTAGGTTGAACAACTGTGGAACATGCACGTTCTTCGTACTTAAGGCTTTGATATAAAATGCAAATCGAAGTGAACGGAAAGCAGATCGATATCGGCGATGCCCTGCGGGCACATGTTATCGATGCGCTATCGCTCGCGATGGAAAAATACGCGGAGCGTCCCGTCGATGCGACGGTAACATTTGCCAAGGACGGGCATGAGTACAAATGCGAATGCTCGACCCATCTCAGCACCGGCATGAAGGCGCAGGCGACCGGCAAAGCCAACGAGATCTATGCTGCTTTCGATGTCGCTAACGAGCGCCTCGCGAAGCAATTGCGCCGTTACAAACGTCGCCTGAAGAACCACCACAAAGCCCGCTCCACACCTTTCGAGCGATTCGAAGCATCGTCATTCGTCATCGAATCCGACTCGCCGGATGTGGAGGACGCATCGGACTCGATGCAGCCGGTCATCATCGCTGAGTCGACCACGTCGATCCCCGTCTTGAGTGTCGGAGAAGCGGTGCTCCAGATGGAAATCGGATCGGAGCCGGTCGTGATGTTTCGGAACGAAAAGAACGACGGGATCAACGTCGTTTACCGCCGCGAAGACGGCAACGTCGGATGGATTGATCCATCCGCATCAACCGCGTAACCCAAAAGTCGCTGGAACGTTACTGAAGGTGCAGGCGTTGTTGCCGGTATCCTGATGGATAGGAATCGTATGTCACTCGATAATTTCCTCGCGGCGGATGCCGTCATTGGCAGTTTAAAGGCCACCAGCAAAAAGCACTTGCTGCAAGAACTGGCTGCCCAAGCGGCAAAGCTCTGCTCGCTTGATGAGCGCGTTGTATTTGATGCCTTGCTCGAACGCGAAAGGCTTGGCGCTACTAGCGTCGGCAATGGCGTTGCGATTCCTCATGCCCGGCTCGCCAATATTGACACGGTTCATGGTATCTTTGCCCGCCTTGCCAGCCCGATTGATTACGATGCTGCCGATGATGAACCGGTTGATCTCGTTTTCCTTCTTCTCGCACCCGAAAGTGCAAATGCCGATCATCTTCGCGCGCTCGCAAAAATTTCGCGATTGCTGAAACGTCCGGAAGTCCGTGCAAATCTGCGTGGTGCCGATGGCAATGAAGCGATTTATTCGATGCTGATCGAAGATCACCGCCGCGCAGCATGATTCTCAGGCCGACGTATCGGCCCTTTGCGATATCGCTTTGAGACGTTCCCGCGCCCTCATATCGACCATGTCGAGTTCGGCGAGGGCGTCATCGATATCAGCCCGCTGTGCCAGAAGCGCCTGTCGCCGTGCATCTATTCGCTCGACCAGCCTATCAATCTGCTTCGCCTCGCCGGACGGCTTGTCGAAAAGGTCGAGAATCTCCCCAATTTCGTCCAATGTTAGCCCTAGCCGTTTTCCTCGCAGAATTAGCCGTAATCGCGTTCTGTCGCGCGGGCGGTACAGCCGTTTGCGCCCGCGCCGGACCGGATTGAGCAACGCACGATCCTCATAAAACCGCAGGGTTCGGGTGGTCACCCCGAATTCTTCGGTAAGGTCCGTGATCAGAAAAAAGCTTTCTTTCGTCATGGCATAAAAGGTTTCCGCATTTGACGTTAAAGTCAATCGTCACGAAATTTTTTTGATAATAGAGGCGCTTGGCGCATTGACAATTCTCCCTTCATCCCGTGTTAATAATGAAAACGCGGCATGATTAAATGATCGCAGGGAGGATGAAACGTGACGATTGGCACCGGCTTGCCGGAAGACCTGAACTCGTTCCCGAAGCTCGTCGAGCGCAATGCCCGGCGGTTCGGCGCACGCCCCGCGTATCGCGAAAAAGAATTCGGCATCTGGCAAAGCTGGACTTGGACCGAGGCACGCGAGGAGATCCGTGCCATCGCGCGCGGCTTCATCGATATGGGGCTGCAGCGAGGCGATCACGTCGCTATCGTGGGCCGCAATCGCCCCTCTTTCTACTGGGCCATGCTGGCCATTCAATATGCTGGTGCGGTGCCCGTGCCGGTCTATCAGGATTCGGTCGCGGATGAGATCGCCTACGTCCTCGACCATTGCGGCGCTCGCTTCGCCGTTGTCGAGGATCAAGAGCAGGTCGATAAGCTGACCGAAGTGCGCGACCGTCTGCCCTCGATGGAGAGATTGGTTTATATCGACCCGCGTGGATTGCGCAAATACGACCATGAGCGCCTGATTTCCCTCGCGGATGTCAGCAAGATCGGCACGGATAAAAAGGCTGCGCTTGAGGGTGAGTTGGATGCGCGGATCGCGGCATCGCTCGAAACGGATACCTGCATCATCCTCTACACCTCCGGCACTACAGGCCGCCCGAAGGGCGTCGTGATGTCGAACCGTAACGTACTCGTCACGGCCAAAAATTCCTGTGAATTCGACGGCTTGACCGAAAAGGAAGACGTACTCGCCTATCTGCCGATGGCATGGGTCGGGGACTATATCTTCTCGATGGCGCAGGCCTGCTGGGCCGGTTTCTGCGTCAATTGTCCCGAAAGCGCCGAGACGATGCATGCCGATCTCAAGGAAATCGGCCCGACCTACTTCTTCGCCCCGCCCCGTTTCTTCGAGGGGCTGCTCACGTCGGTGATGATCCGTATGGAGGACGCCAGCAAGATCAAGCAGCGCCTGTTCCACAAATACATCGACCACGCCAAACAAATCGGCCCCGCATTGCTCGATGGCAAGGACGTCAACTCCGGCGACCGCATGAAATACAATATCGGCAAAGCGCTGGTCTACGGCCCGCTCTTGAACGCAACCGGCCTGAGCAAAGTGCGTGTCGGCTATACGGCGGGCGAGGCGATTGGCCCTGAAATCTTTGAATTCTATCGCTCGCTCGGCATCAATCTCAAGCAGCTCTACGGCCAGACCGAGGCCTGCATCTACATCACGCAGCAGCCCGATGGCGAGGTCAGCGCCGATACGGTTGGCGTTGCCAGCCCCGATGTCGAGATCAAGATCGCCGATAGCGGAGAGGTCTTCTACCGTTCCCCCGGCACGTTCCAAGAGTATTACAAGAACCCCGAATCGACCGCTGAGACGAAGGACGCCGAGGGGTGGGTCGCCACCGGCGATGCCGGGTTTATCGAGCCGGATAGCGGTCACTTACGCATCATCGACCGCGCCAAGGATGTCGGCAAGCTGAACAGCGGTGCGATGTTCGCGCCCAAATACGTCGAGAACAAGCTGAAATTCTACCCGAATATCCTCGAAGCCGTCGTCTTCGGTAATGCGCGAGACCGCTGCACGGCCTTCATCAATATCGACCTGACGGCGGTTGGTAACTGGGCCGAACGTAACAATATCGGCTACGCCTCGTATCAGGAATTGGCAGGCAATGCGCAGGTCTACGCCACGATCCAAGAGCATGTGGAGGAAGTTAATCGCTCTATCGCCGAAGACCCGCTGCTCTCCGGTTGCCAGATCCATCGCTTCCTGATCTTGCACAAGGAACTCGACGCCGATGATGGCGAGATCACCCGCACGGGCAAGGTCCGCCGCCGGATTATCGAGGAGAAGTACGGCGTCCTGATCGACGCGCTCTACGACGGGTCGGACGAGATCTACATCGAGACGGAAGTCACCTACGAGGATGGCCGCAAGGGCGCGATCAAGGCGACGCTGGAGATACGCGATGCGGCGGTTGTGGCATCGCAAGCGCAACAGGTGGCAGCGGAATGAATTACGAGCGGAACAGCCGCAAGCTGATCCGCATGTTGAAAAAAGATGGCTGGGAAGAGGTCGCCGTGAAAGGCTCGCATCATCAGTTCAAGCATCCCAAAATATCGGGCAAAATTACTGTGGTGCACCCTGAAGACGATATTCCCGTTGGAACGCTTCGATCCATATACGCGCAGGCGGGGTGGTTCGATGAGAAGTGAGGCGCAGATGTTAGGTCCATATTACGCTGTGGTCGAGAAGGAGCCGACGTCGAGCTATGGCGTCTTTTTCCCCGATCTTCCGGGTTGCGTATCCGCTGGCAAGACGCTCGACGAAGCGCGCAACCGGGCGAGCGAAGTCTTATCGCTGCATCTCGAAGGCATGGTGCGTGATGGCGATCCGATCCCTGCGCCCCGCGACTTGGCGGCGGTGGAGGCCAATCCTGTCTTCCTTGATGACCTGTCGCATATCGTGGCATTCCTGCGGGTCTTCCCTGAGATGGCGGAGGCAGCGGAATAATGGATGGATCGACGATGACCACCTCCCCCGAACCCTATACCACCCCCGATGGTCGCAAGATCGGCGGCGTGGTGATGGAGATGAAGAACATCACCCTGCGCTT
>CALJIU010000155.1 GCA_937974055.1 uncultured Neomegalonema sp.
GCCGCCGCGCAGGTCGTCATCGCCACCGCGACCGGTGATGAAGTCGTTGCCATTGCGGCCTTCGAGCTGGTTGTCGCCGTTATCGCCACGGATGTCATCATCGCCGCCCGATCCGATCAACACTTCGATGTCGATGTAAGAATCGCCAACGGCGATGCCGGTATTGACCGCCGTATTGAGCAGATCGACCCGCAGGCCCGTGCCGGTATCGGCATAGCTGGCCACATCGCGGCCCGTACCGCCATTGAAGATATCGCCCCCCGCACCGCCGAACAGCACGTCATCGCCGCTGCCGCCTTGCAGGTTGTCGTCACCACCGCGCCCGTTGAGCGTATCGTTGCCCCCGGATGCGATGATGAGGTTGGCCCCGTTATCCCCGCGCAGGTCGTCGGCACCGGATGATCCGGTCAGATCCTCAATCCCTGCATAGGTATCGCCTGCCGCGATGCCGGTGTTATTGGCGGAAAACAGCAGGTCTGCCCGCACACCCGCACCTCCAGCATCGCTATAGGCCGCTCGGTCACGACCGAAACCACCGTTCAGCGAATCCGCCCCGGCACCGCCGAAAAGGGTGTCGTTGCTGCCATTGCCGAACAGCACGTCGTTACCGGCGCGGCCAATGAGGATATCGTCACCGCCTTCGCCGTTGATCGTGTTCGCAGCGTTGTCGCCGCGCAGGGTATCGTCGAAGCTGGTCCCGGTGAGGTTTTCGATGCCGCTATAGGTATCGCCCGTCGCATCGCCAGTATTGTTGGCTGTGAACAACAGGTCGGCGGTCAAAGCTGCCGATCCGGCATAACTGGCCAAGTCGATGCCTGCGCCGCCGATGAGGCTGTCGGCTCCGCTGCCGCCGGTCATGGTATCGTTGCCATTGCCGCCATCGAGGGTATCGTCGCCGCCATTCCCGATGAGAATGTCGTTGTCGTTGCCGCCGGTGATCGTGTCACCGCCATTCGCGCCGGTCAGCGTATCGTTGCCCGATCCACCGTCGATCCGGTCGCCAACGCTGGAATTGGCGTAGAAACCGCCGTCGATGGTGTCATTGCCAGCTCCGCCCAACAGGGACTGGAAGCCACCGCCGCCCCGGATCATGTCATCGCCGCCTTGGCCGTCGATGGTCTTATTGGAGCTACTGCCGGTGGTGAGGTTATCGCCCAACTGCGTGCCAATGAAGGTTTCGATGCCGGAGATGTTCTGCGTTCCACCAAAGCCGGTATAGGTGCTGGCGTTCGCCAAGCTGACGAGGGTAATCGCCTCACCGGGGGATGTGATGTCAGAAGCATTCACAGTATCGCTGCCAGAACCGCCTGCGATGCTGTCGATAGTGGCACCATTGGTCAGGAAAATGATGTCATCACCAGCGCCAGCATCGATCAGATCGATGCCGTCATTCGCCTCGATCGTGTCGTTGTCATCACCACCCGCAATCGTATCGGCCCCGTTCGCGCCGATCAGCGAGTCATTACCCGCACCGCCGTCGATATTGTCGGCGACGCCGGAATTGACGTAGAAACCGCCGTCGATGGTGTCGTCGCCATCACCACCCGACAGCGACTGGAAGCCGCCACCGCCGAGGATCATGTCATTGCCGCCCTGACCGTCGATGGTCCGGCTGGCGACGTTGCCGACGGTCAGTATGTCGGCGCCCTGAGAACCGATGATGCTTTCGACGCTGGTGATCGTGGTGTCCGGCCCGCTGCCGCCGAGGGTCTGGGCAAAGAGGTTCACTTCCAGGCCAAGACCGGGGTTGAAGGTGCTCGCATCCAGCGTATCGGTGCCGCTGCCCCCATTGATATTGTCGACGAAGCTGCCTCCGCTCAGCAGGATCGTGTCATCACCGGCACCACCGTTGATCGAATCGGTAAAGTTGCCGCCGTCGATGGTATCGTTGCCACCACCCCCGTCGATGGTGAAGGCCGTGCCGCTCATGATGATCGAATCATTGCCCGATGTGCCGATGATGCTCTCGATGCTCGTGATGCTGCCATTCGGGCCAGAGCCGGACAGCACGCCAGCGGTGTTGATCTGGATGGCAGTCGTCCGGGCCGAGGCGTCGAGGATGTCAGTTCCGGCGCCACCATCGATATTGTCGAGATTTCCATCATCGAGAATGATGCGGTCATTACCGTCGCCACCATCGATTTCATCCACGAACGTGCCGCCGTTAATCGTGTCGTTGCCGTCACCGCCATCGATGGAATCGATGCCGGACCCACCATTGATGGTGTCGTTTCCACCACCCCCTTCGATGGAATCGTCGTCCTGACCGCCGGTTATGCTGTCATTGCCATCCTGAGCGATGATCGTGTCGGACGTGCCGTTATCGCCGTTGATCGTCGTCCCGCCGATACCGCCGACGATGATATCGCCATCCACGAAATTAAGTGCCGGGTTGTCGAAATTCGATGCGTTGACCGTGGAACCACGTGGATCCCAGATTGAGGCTTCGATGGTGCCGCCCACATCCCACGTGAACAGAAGCCGCCCGTCGCCGGTCACGCCGATATCCGGTTCGTTGGTACCGCCGGTGTCGATGGTGACGATCCCGCCATCAGCCACGCCGGTATTGGTGTATGCGCGGGCCTTGGTCGTGTCGGTGCCGGTATTGTCGTCCCAGACGATCACGAAGCCGCCCTGGGGCAGGCTGATGATCTCCGGCTCACTCGCATCCGCACCGTCAATCTGCGTCTTGATGACAATGACTCCGAGATTGGAGTTATAGACGGCGTAGTTGACGTCGGAGGTGTCATCCACCCAGGTCACGGCGATGTTGCCGTTCGACAGGGTCGCGACCTTCACATTGTTGGGCGAGCCGCTACTGTCGACGACGGCGCTGTGCTGGAGGGTTCCGCCCTGGTTGAAAACCTGCAGCTCGACCTGCGTTCCATCGCGGTGGACGACGGCAAGTTCGCCGTTCGTGTTATGCTGGATGTCGGCCTGATCCTGATCGCTGCCGGTGTTCGTGGCAAGGCTGAACTCGGAACCGGGCATGCCCGACGAGTTGATGCGGAACGCGCGGATGTCCTCGTTACCGGCAAGAGTGTCGGTGAAGGTGACCGTCGCCTCGTTGTTGCTGTTGTTGATCGAGATACGCGGATTGCCATAATCGTCGGTTGTCGCCGTCTCGCTGACCACGCTGTCGTTGCTGGCCGCCAGGTCTCCGGCGGCATTGTAGCGCTCGTAGACGAGGCGCGAGGCGTTCGTCTCATCATCCATGTAGACGATCACGAAGCCGCCGTCATTCGTGGCCGCAATGTCGAAATCGCGCTCGGTATCGACGCTGCGTTGGAAGTTGAGCGCGAACGAGTCCTTAACCACATTGCCTTCGGCATCGTAGATCTTGCCTATGATGTCGTCGCTGGGTTCTGTGCCGATGCCGGCCGTGCCGCTCTCGGTCCAGGCAACGAGGAAGTTGCCGTTGGACAGGCCGATGATATGCGGGTCTTCCACGCCGATACCCGCGCCTGATGCCGCGCCTGTATTGACCGTGAACTGTGATTTCCAAAGTGTTGGGGTAGCCATTTTGTCGCCTCCAATAGAACTGGTCGTCTCTTCAACTGTGATTTCAAATGGTGCACGCCCTAGCGCACACCGATCCCATCAATGATCTGCGCCCTAGCGGACGCTGTTTTGTTGAGAGCGCACCGGAGACCGACACGTTTGGGCGTGTCGCAATGGCCACCGTTGCCTCACTCGTCACTCTTCGAGCGATCCCAAAAAAGCCCAATACACGGCCTCTGGGTGGGTTTAGCTGCGCCAAAACTGAACATACGCAGCCAGCTTTAATCAACCCTTAGATGATCTTTAACACTTCATTCGCATATCTCAAAGGAAGAGATTGTGTTATGCAACGTAAAGAGCATCGGCCCTGCATTTTGATGTCATGCAAGTTGATCTCAAAAAGTGCCTCGTATCACATTTTTGCCGTCATTTCGTGCGCTGCCTCCCTAAAGCGCCCATCAGACGAAAACGAAACCGCTCCGACTGGTCCGACGACTTCGCAAGATCAGTCATCGGCCAAATGCGATAGCGCTGTCAGTGTAGGGCGGTCGGTTGACTATCGAATATTGCCCCGATATGACCCGGCAAAGCGTGTTTTTTAGAGTTTCCGGCGTAGGTTGCGCCTGTTGAAAGTGTAGTGTCATGCAACGCAAAGCCATCATCCTGGCCGGCGGGTCCGGAACCCGTCTGCATCCCCTGACCCAATCCGTCAGCAAGCAGTTGATGCCCATCTACGACAAGCCGCTGGTCTATTACCCCCTCGCCGTGCTGATGCTGGCGGGTCTGAAGGAAGTGCTGATCATCTCCACCCCCCACGACCTGCCGCTGTACCAGCGCCTGTTCGGTGACGGCTCGCAGCTGGGGATGAACATCGAATACGCGGAGCAGCCCTCGCCCGACGGCCTCGCGCAGGCCTTCATCATCGGTGAGAAATTCATCGGCAATGACGGCGCGGCGCTGGCACTGGGCGATAATATCTTCTACGGCCACGACCTCTACACACAGCTACAGAACGCCGCCAAACGCGAAAGCGGGGCCGATGTCTTCGCCTATCGCGTCTCGGACCCGACAGCCTATGGCGTGGTCGAATTCGATACCGAAGGACGCGCGATTTCCATCGAGGAAAAGCCTGCGCAGCCGAAATCCAACTATGCGGTGACGGGCCTCTACTTCTACGACAACGACGTTGTGGAGATCGCCAAAACGATCAAGCCATCGGCGCGCGGCGAGCTGGAGATCACCTCGGTCAACGACGCCTATCTGCAACGCGGCGACCTGAACGTGCAGATGCTGGGGCGCGGCTCCGCATGGCTGGATACGGGCACCCATGACGGTCTGCTGGATGCGGCCAACTTCGTGCGGATCATCGAAAAACGCCAAGGGCTGAAGATCGCCTGCATCGAAGAGATCGCATGGCGCATGGGCTTCATCGGTGATGCGGAGTTGGAAAAGCTGGCCGCGCCACTGATCAAGAGCGGCTATGGCACATACCTGACGGCCCTGCTGGGCACCGACCCGTCGAGGAGTTTCTGATGCTGGAAGTCACGAAGCTGGATATCCCCGAAGTCATGCTGCTGAAAACACGGCAGTTTGGCGATGACCGGGGCTGGTTCTCGGAATCGTATAATAAGCAGCGGTTCGCGGATGCGGGCATCACGCATGATTTCGTGCAGGACAACCATTCCTATTCGGCGGAGGCGGGCGTGCTGCGCGGATTGCACTTCCAGACCGGGGATTTCGCGCAGACCAAGCTGGTGCGCGTGCTGCGCGGGTCGATCTTCGATGTGGCGGTGGATATCCGTCACGGGTCGCCGACCTATGGCAAATGGGTTTCGGCCATCATCTCTGCGGAGAACTTCACGCAGATACTGGTACCGCGCGGCTTTGCCCACGGGTTGCTGACGCTGGAGCCGGATACCGAGGTGATGTACAAGGTCGACGCCCATTACGACAAAGCGAGCGATATGGGCATCCGCTGGGACGACCCGGATATCGGGATCGACTGGCCGACCACGACACCGCCGCAATTATCCGAGAAAGACACGGTCCATCCGGGACTGGCAGAATCGGATGTGCATTTCACCTATGACGGCTGAAACGTGATAGTCATCACGTAGATCGCCGGGATGGCGGTCTAAGAGGACGCGGAAAATCAGGGGATCGACATGAAAGTTCTCGTAACCGGCGGAGCCGGGTTTATCGGCTCGGCGGTGGTGCGTCACCTGATCCGCAATACCGATGCCGAAGTTGTGGTGGTCGATGCGATGACCTATGCCGCAACGCCGGAGGCGATGGAAGACACCAGCGACAGTGACCGCTACGCCTTCGAGAAAGCCGATATCCGCGACGAGGCCGCGATTACCGCGATCTTTGAAAAGCACAAACCGAACCGCGTGATGCATCTGGCCGCCGAAAGCCATGTCGACCGTTCGATCGACGGGCCGATGGTCTTCATCGACACCAATGTCGTCGGCACGGCGAACATGCTGCAAATCGCGCGCAAGCACTGGGACGCAATGCCCAATGGCGAGAAGGAGGCGTTCCGCTTCCATCATATCTCGACCGATGAGGTCTATGGCTCGCTGGAAATCGACGATGCGCCCTTCACCGAGGAGACGGCCTACGCCCCCAACTCGCCCTATGCGGCGAGCAAGGCGGCGTCGGATCATCTGGTGCGGGCCTGGGGCAAGACCTATGGCCTGCCGGTCGTGACATCGAATTGCTCGAACAATTACGGGCCGTGGCAATTCCCCGAAAAGCTGATCCCCGTGATCGTGCTGAAGGCGAAGGACGGCGAAAAGCTGCCGATCTATGGCAAGGGCGACAATATCCGTGATTGGCTGTTCGTGGATGACCATGCCCGCGCGCTGGCCACGGTGGTCGAACGCGGGGTGCCGGGCGAGACGTATAATATCGGCGGCGACGAGGAACTGACCAACCTCGATCTCGTGTACAAGCTGTGCGGGATCATGGACGAATACTTCCCCGACAAGGCTCCCCATGCGGACCTGATCGAATTCGTCACCGACCGTCCCGGCCATGACCAACGGTATGCCATCGACCCGGAGAAGACGACGCGCGAACTGGGCTGGCGTCCGCAGGAAGACCTCGATAGCGGGATGCGCAAGACGGTGAAATGGTATCTCGATAACGAAGCATGGTGGCGCGGTATCCGGGCGGGCACCTATGGCGGCGAGCGGCTTGGCTCGGCCAAGAAGGCGACCTGACCCATGCGCATCGCGGTCATCGGAAAGAACGGACAGTTGGCGCAGCGGCTTGCGGCGGTGGATAGCCCGCATGAGCTGGTTTTTCTGGGTCGCGATGTGCTGGACTTGGCACAGCCGTCGACCATCCCCACGGCCATCGAGGGGGCAAAGGCCGATCTGATCGTGAATGCCGCCGCCTATACGGCGGTCGATGCCGCCGAGACGGATGCAGGGATGGCCAATGCGGTCAACGCGCAAGGCGTCGATATCGCGGCGGGCATGGCGGATATGCTGAGGTTGCCCTTCGTGCATGTCTCGACCGATTACGTCTATGCGGGCGACAAGACCGGCCCCTATGTCGAGGACGATCCGACCGATCCGCAGGGCGTCTATGGCGCGTCGAAGCTGGAGGGCGAGCGGCGGGCGATGCGGTCTAACCCGCGCACCACGATCCTGCGCACCGCTTGGGTCTACGCGCCCGAAGGCAAGAATTTCGTCAAGACGATGCTGCGGCTGGCGGATCGGGACGAGTTGGGCGTCGTGCATGATCAGCGCGGTTCCCCGACCTATGCGGGCGATCTGGCGGAGGCGATCCTCACGATGGCCCCGGCACTGGTGGAGGCAAAGGCGGGCAGCGATGTCTACGGCATCTTCCACTGCGCGGGCGGCGGCGAGGCAAGCTGGGCCGAACTGGCGGAGGCGACCTTTGCCCATGCTGCATCGACCGGCATGATCGACGGAGTGCCGACGGTGAACCGTATCACCACCGCAGATTACCCGACCCCGGCGAAGCGGCCCGCAAATTCGGTGCTGGACTGTACGAAGCTGGCCCGCGTGTTTGGCCAAGCGCCGCGCGACTGGCATTCGGCCCTTACCAGCGCGCTGAACGCGCACCCGGATGCCTTTCTGGACCGGTAGAAGACCGGCGAACCCGCTCCAGCAGGGGCAATGCGAAGGAGATGCACAATGAGCGTTCTGTCTTCCCTGTCGAAATCATGGCGGGTCACGATACTGGGGGGCGCGGTCGCCCTTGCCGCCGGTTTCATGGCGGTGAAGGATTCGACATCCCAGACCGCCACGCGCGTCATCACCGGACAGCCGATTAAGCTGGGCATCTATGGCTGGAAATGGACGCCCTTCGTCCTTGAAAACCCGGACGTCTTCGACTTCGTTCTGTACCAGATGTCACCGCGCAAGAACGAGAAACGCCTCGACGAGATTGCGGCGATTACCGAACTTGGTGTCTCCATGACGGTGATGCAGCAGGTCTACCCAAGCGTCAAAGAACGCTTCATGCGTGATGATGCGAAAAAGATTCCGAGGCCGGAGCAGGCCGCCGCGAGGATCGCGGCAATCTATGCCGATCCACGCACCGCCGGGGTTCAGACCATCTCGCTGGACGAAGAGAACCTGTGGTGGAACGGGCGCGCCGAGTATCTCGATATCCTGTACCGCGAGACAAAGGCCCGGCTGCCCGACATGGAAGTGTGGCAGTGGTTCAATGAGCACAAGACCGACCGAAGAACGCCCCGGCGTGAGCGGTTCAAGGTCGCCACGGATGGCTACATCCTCGACCCGTATTCCGTACCCATGAGCGAATATACCGAGCGGTTGCGGCAATATACGCGGCAAGGCAAGCCGGTCATGGCGCTTCTGTGGGCCGCACCGAACTGGAAGCATGGCGGACGACGCAAGGGGCAGGACAATTATTGGTGGGAAGAGGAAGGCTGGCGCAGGCTGTATGAGCAGGTGCGCCTGAGCCGGGAGAACGGGGTCGATACGGCCCTGTGGCTCTACGACCTGCCCTATGGCGAGACAGAAAAGTTTCTGACGCCGATTTTTCTGAGCAAGAACCCCTGTTCGGAACCGTTCTTGCGTGCGTTCATAGCGACCGCCATGCCAGCCCTGCGCAATGCGCCCCTATACGACCCCACCCCTGCGCAACGGCCAAGCTGGATGCCGGACCGCTGCGGTAATTACTGATCGAGAAGGAACGACGATGACGGGAACTCTTCTGGTCGGTGGTGCCGGCTTTATCGGCACCGCGCTGATCCGGCAATTGGGCACCAAGGACGTGACGGTATTCGACAGCTTTTCGCCCATCGTCCACGATCCGGCATCGATCCGGGCGTTTACGGAACTGGGTGTCGATTACATCGCGGGCAGCGTAACCTCGGCCTTCGACCTAGACGCGCTGATGGAGCGCGGTGCGCCGGACAGCCTCGTCTATCTGGCCGCCGAAACGGGGACGGGGCGCTCGCTGCACAACGTGACCCTGAACGCCAGCGTCAACACGCTGGGTCTGGCCATGCTGCTGGACGCGATGTCGGCGCGGGAGATCATGCCGAAACGCATCATCCTGACCAGCACCCGCGCCGTCTATGGCGAAGGCCCGTATCAGGGGGCGGAGGGCGTCGAGTACCCCGAACAACGGCTGGCACCCGCGCTAGAGGCCGGGCAGTTCGAATTCGAGGGGCTGACCCCGCTTGACATGGCGGCGGCAAAGCACTTCCCGCAGCCGGTGAACATCTACGGCTCGACCAAGCTGTCGCAGGAGAACATCCTGCGCAACTGGACCAATGCCTTCCAAATCCCGTTCTACGCCTTCCGCCTGCAAAATGTGTACGGCGCGGGGCAATCGCTGACGAACCCCTATACCGGCGTGCTGATCTACTTCATCAAATGCGCGCTACAGGGCAAGCCGATCCCGATCTTCGAGAATGGCGGCATCACCCGCGATTTCGTGCATGTGGATGACGTGGCCTCGCTGCTGGCCGAAGCGATCCACGGGCGCGGCAAGCCGGGGGTCTACGATTGCGGCTCCGGCAATCGCAGCGACCTGTTCGACGTGGCCGCAACGCTGGCGGATATCTCAGGCGGGCCGAAGCCGGAACTGTGCGATACCTTCCGCCTCGGCGACGTGCGCCATGCCAATGCCGATATCGCGCCAACGACCGCCACGTTCGACTGGTCGAACCGGGTCGCGCTCCGCGAGGGGCTGGAAACGCTGACAGACTTCGTGCGGGAGCGGGTTCAGTCGTGACGAAGAAGGTTCTCTGCCTCTGCCCCTCCACCTTCGGTTACGAGCGGCGGACGCGCGATGCGGTGGAGGCCGCAGGGTACGACGCGGTCTGGATGGACGAGCGGGTCGGCAACAGCTTCTTCGCCAAATTTGTCACCCGGATGGGGTGGATACGGCGGATGCCGTGGCTACTGAACGCGCATGTTGATCGGATCATCGAGCGCATCCGGGCGGACGGTATCGACACCGTGCTGCTGCTGGACCCGGAGACGATCACGGGCAAAGAATTAGCCGCGTTCAAGGCGGCGGTGCCAGGTCTGGAGATCATCGTCTACACGTGGGACGGCTTCAACCAGAAGCCGATCAACGCGCAGGCCTTCGAGGTGGCGGATGCCGTCTACAGCTTCGATATCGTGGATTGCGAGCGAAATCCGGGGCTGGTGCACATCCCGCTATTCCATAACCACAAAGAACCGCCCTCCTTCGGCGATCCGGGGCCGAAGGAATACGACTTCTCGCATGTCGGCACGGCCAGATTTCGACGTATCCGCGCGCTCGCGGCCATCGAGAAATTGCTGTATGAACAGGACCGCCCTCATTTCTTCTATCTGGTCGCGAACAGTGCGATCCAGCACGCGGTCTTTTCCATCGGGAAATGGTATTACGGCTATCGCGGCACGATCAGCCGCACGCCATTGGCCTATCCCGACTATCTGGACGTGGTGGCGAAATCGCGCTGTGTGGTGGATATCGAGTTCTCCAGCCAAAGCGGGCTGACGATGCGAACCTTCGAGGTGGTGTTCGCGGGCACGCCGCTGCTGACCACGAACCCGATGATCGAACGGTACGATTTCTATCCCGAAAGCACGATCTTCGTCTTTGACGAGACCGCGCCCGACCTGCCGCCGACCGAGGCGCTGGCCCCGAAGGATAATTCGGCCCTCTACGAGAAATACTCGATCCTGAACTGGGCGCGGACAGTGATGACCCGGTCGCCGCAGCAATACCTGCGCGATCCGGCCCATAACGCGGCGGTGGGCGACACGACGGGGGAGACGGCATGAAGGTTCTCGTGACGGGCGGCACCGGCTTCGTCGGCGGGCATGTGCTGGACGAGCTAACCCGCGAGGGCATCAGCGTGCGGGCGGTACACCGGGGCGGACGGGCCGTACCGGCGCGCGAGGGCGTCGAATGGGTCGAGGTCGGCGCGCTGGAGGCGCTGTCGGTCGAGGACTGGATGCCGCTGCTGGAGGGTATCGACGCGGTCGCCCATTTGGCGGCCCGGACGCAGGCCGTGGATGGCAGCGAGATGGAATCGGACGCCGAGTTCATGGCGGTCAACGCCCTGCCCGCCGAACGGCTGGCGCAGGCGGTGGCGGCGACGGGGCGGGCGATGCGGATGGTCTTCGTCAGTTCGGCCCATGCCTGCCGCGAGACATCGGACGAGGTGCTGGACGGGGCATCGTCCTGCGCGCCTGAAAGCGCCTATGGCCGCTCGAAGCTGAAAGCGGAGCGGGATGTGGCCGATGCGCTGTCCGCCGGGCCGGGGGAGTTCGTGATCCTGCGACCCAGCGCCGTCTACGGGCCGGGGCATATGGGCAACCTCGCGCGGTTGCTGAAGCTGGTCGAGAAGGGGGTGCCGCTGCCCATCGGGCGCATCCGCAACGCCCGCAGCATCGTGTCCGTGGCCAACGTCGCCTTCGCCGTGCGGCGGTGCCTGAGCGAGCCGTCGGTGGCGGGGAAGACGTATTTCGTGGCCGATGCAGAGCCGCTATCGAGTGCGGAACTGTCCACGGCGCTGGGCGTCGCGATGGACAAGCCCGCGAAGATCGTGCCGCTGCCCGTGCCGCTGCTGCGTGCCATCGGTGGTGCAGGGGATATGATGCGCAAGGTGACGGGGCGCGGTATCGGGATCGACTCGGTCGTCGTACGCAAGATTTCCGAAAGCCTCGCGGTGGACGGAAAGGCGCTGTGGACGGCGGTCGGCGCGCCGCCACATGACACGGCGGCGGGGCTGAAAACGCTGGCGGGGTCGGCATGATCGTTCTCAACTGCCTGTTCGATCCACGCATTACCGGGGCGACGCGTCGGGTGATCGGCGTGGCCAAGGAATTGAAGGCCGAAGGCATCGAGACCATCGTCGTCTGCCCCGCTGGCCCGGCCCCGGCGGTGGAGGCCGCGACCGAGGCGGGTTTGGGGCATCGGCAATTCGCTTTTCACAAACCACCCCGCCCGACGAAGCCGCTCGATGTCCTGTCGTTCTTCGCGCATCTGCCGGGGGAGGTCATGGCATTCCACCGGGCAATCCGCGAGACGAATGCGGATATCGTGCATGTGAATGGCGCAATCTTCCTGCAACCATTGATCGCCGGGGCGTTGAGCAAGGCGAAGGTGGTCTGGCACCTGAACGATACGATTTTGCCGGGTCCAGTGGCCAAACTGCTGGGGCTGTTGGGGCGCGCGCTCTCCAATCAAGTCGTGGTGTCGGGGGCGACGGTGGCCACCCATCACGGCTGCAAAAAGGTGGCGACATTCTACTCGCCGGTCGATCAGGAGCGCTTCAACGCGCGGGATATCGAGAACTGGACGGTAAACGAGCCAATCCGGGTCGGCATCTTGGGCAACTGGAACTGGGTCAAGGGACACAAGCGGTTCGTGGAGGCGCTGGGGCATCTGAAGGATACGCACGGCTTGCCCATCGACGCGGTTGCGGTGGGGTCGATCCTCGACAACCAGCGCGATTATTTCGAGGACATGATGGCCGAGGCGGAGCGGCTGGGCGTCAAGGATGATATCGAGGTGGTCGGTTTCGTCGACAAGCCGCGCGACATGCTGGCGACGTTCGATGTGCTGGTGCTGACATCCTTTTCCGAAGGCTTGCCGACCTGTGTGAACGAGGCGATGGCCGTGGGGGTACCAACGGTCGCGTTCGAGGTCAGTGGCGTGCGTGAGCAATTGCTGTCGCCCGATCTGGTATCGGGGGTGGTGGTGCCGAACGGGGATTCGGCGGGGATGGCGGCAGCGGTGGCCGATCTGGTGCGCGACCCTGCCCGCTATGCCGAGTACGCCCGGAATGGGATCGAGCGAGTGAGGACCAAGTTCTCCATCGCGCACGCGGCCAAGGCCCATGCGGCGGTCTATCGCGAGCAGGTCGCGAAGAAATAAGCCGGTCTCACCACGAAAAACGCCCTTCGCATCATCGGTGCGAAGGGCGTTTTCAGATCATGTGATCCGCAAATATCAGTACGTGTAGACCGGGCGCGGAGCCGGGGCGGGGGGCAGCTTGCGCTGGACATCCGAAGCGACACCTGTGATTGCCTGGCCACCCGCGCTGACATCACGACCGACGCCTTCGACCGTGTTGCAGGCGGCGAGGCTGGCCAACAGGGCGGCGGCGGCAAGGAAACGGGTCATGGTTGATCTCCATTGAAATGACATATCGCGGGACGAAATCCTGCATTCTGTTACTACAACGCACGACGCGCCGATCAGTTCCGTATCCCGCGCAGACGTTCGCCCCGGCGGCGCAACATCTCCATCGTTACCAGCAACAGAATCGAGATGATGACGAGGATCGTCGCGACCGCGAGGATGGTTGGGGAGATTTGCTCACGGATGCCCGAATACATCTGGCGCGGGATCGTGCGGTGTTCGGGACCGGCGAGGAAGAGGACAGCGACCACCTCGTCAAAGGAGGTGATGAAAGCAAAAAGGCCGCCCGAAACGACACCGGGCAGGATCAGCGGCATCTGAATCTTCCAGAATGTCTTTGCCGGTCCCGCGCCCATTGACGCACCCGCCCGCACCAATGACTTGTCGAAACCGACGAGGGTGGCGGTGACGGTGATGATGACAAAGGGCGTGCCGAGGGCGGCATGGGCGAGGATCACGCCGATATAGGTCTGGCTGAGACCAACCTGCGAGTAGAAGTAGAACATCCCGGCGGCGGTGATGACCAGCGGCACGATCAGCGGCGAGATCAGCAGCGACATGATCGCGCCCCGGTACGGCATCTCGGCGCGGCTAAGGCCGATAGCGGCGAGCGTACCCAGCGCCGTGGCGATGAGGGTCGCGAAAAAGCCGATGAAGAAGCTGTTCTTCATGGCCCGCACCCACTGCGCGTTCTCCCACATATCGGTGAAGAAGCCCTGCGGTGCGGTGTGGACGGGCGACAGGGCCATCCACAGCCATTCCCAGAACAGCGACCAGCTACGCGGCTGCTCCGGATCGGCCATGCCGTTGATGAGAATGTCGTTGTACCAGCGGGTCGAATACGCCTCCTTATCGAAGGAGAGCATCCCTTCGGTGAAGGAGAAATACGGCTCCGCATTGAAGCTCAAAGGGGCGATGATCAGGATCGGGGTGATCAGGAACAGGAAGATCAGCCCGCAAATCGCGTAGAAGGCGTAGTGCCAGATCTTCTGGCCCAGCGTGGCATAGGGGGGCAGTTCCATCGGGCACATCCCTTTCAGGTATCGCGATAGCCCTCTCCCCGCTTGCGGGGGGAGGGTTGGGAGGGGGGTCTCCCGACCGTGGCAGTGTCGATGCGGAGAGCCCCCCCTCCCCGGCCCTCCCCCCGCTTTCGCGGGGAGAGGGAGCAGAACGCGCTCTGCTCTATCCCAGCTTCATGTTGTCGATGCCCACGACGCGGTCGTAGAGCCAGTAGAGGATCAGGACGATGGCGAGGAGAATGCCGCCCAAGGCCGCCGCCAGCGACCAGTTCAGCGACTTCTGCATGTGATACGCGATGAAATTCGAGATGAGCTGGCCGTCCTGTCCGCCCACCAATGCAGGGGTGATGTAGTAGCCGATGGACAGGATGAAGACGAGCAGACCCCCTGCCCCGATGCCGGGGATGGTGGCGGGGAAGTAGACGCGCCAGAAGGAGGTCCAGTTCGTTGCGCCCAGCGATTTGGCGGCGCGCACGTGGCTGGGGGGGATGGCGCGCATCACGGAATAGATCGGCAGGATCATGAAGGGCAGCAGTATATGGGTCATCGCAATCAAGGTGCCGGTCAGGTTGTAGATCAGCGAGAAGCGCTGTTCATCGCTGGTGATACCAATCCAGACAAAGATATCGTTCAGCACACCCTGACTTTGCAACATCGCAATCCATGCCGTCGTGCGGACCAGCAGCGAGGTCCAGAAGGGCAGGAGGACAAGGATCATCAGAAGGTTCGAGGTCTTCGCCGGTAGGTGAGACATGAGATAGGCGACCGGATAGCCCAAGAATAGGCAGGCGAGCATGACGACGCCGGACACCCAAATCGTCTTCCAGAACAGTTTGACGTGAATCTGCCGCTCCTCGCCCTGCATCTCGAAATCGCCGGTAGCGGTGTATTTGGCGTCAACGGCGGCGGCGTAATAGGCGGGGGTCAGGCTGGTGGCGGCGATCTTGATGGCACGCCATGTCTCGATATCGGCCCAATCCTTGTCGGCCTTTTCAAGCGCGGCGAGGAAGGGGGCTTCCATCTTGGCGGCGCGGCGGGCGGATTTGGTGAAGAGGGACCGGGTGCCGGAAAGCTCGCGGTTCACGCGGGAGGCGACCTTGCCGATGGTCTTGGCCTTGCGAGCTTCGACCAAGTCGAGGACCATTGCCTCGGCCATCGCTTCGGTGGGTTGGCTTTCACCGTCCCAAGCCTGCATGATTGGCGCGGAAGCGGGCATGTTGACGGCATAGGTGGCGTTGTAGACGCCGGTCCAGAGCAACATGATGATGGGAATGATGAAGCTGGCGAGGATGAACAGCAGCAGCGGCAGAACGAGGCCGAACGCGCGCATCCGGCTGACGCGCATCGATTCGCGCAGTTTCGTCTTAAGCGGCGTGCCATCAGAGGCGAGAAGTGCGCTCTGCCCATCGGTCGGAGCGCCGGGGATCGGTGCGGTGTGGTAGGACGCTTCGGTCATCACGCGCTTTCGAATTGATCTCTCTGCAAGAGCGTCATGCCGCGACCTGATCGCGGCATCCATCCTTCGACACGAACCGACAGTCCTGCGGAGAAATGGACCCCGCGATCAAGTCGCGGGGTGACAGTTTCATCGAGACCCCGGATCGTTGTCCGGGGTGATCTTGAACACCGCCTAGGCGATGTTCAAGATCAGTTGGCGAGCCATGCGTTGAAACGCTCGTTCAGCTCGTCCTGATTGTCGGCCCAGAATTCAAAATCGTTCTGGAGCGCGTTCTTGAAGTTCTCCGGTGCCGTTGGCATCTGCGGACCCATTTTCAGGTCTGGCTTGCCGTCATAGGAGGCGACGAGCGGCGAGGAGGACTTGCGGGTCGGGCCGTAGGAGATCCACGACGCCTGATCGGCGAGGGCCTGCGTGCTGGTCGAGAATTTCAGGAATTCTTTTGCAGCTTCAGCGTTTTTCGCGCCTTTGGGGATGATCCAGAGATCAAGATCCCAGACCTGACCGTCCCAGACGATTTCAAACGGCTTGTCCTCGGCGGCAACGGCGTTGAAGATACGGCCATTATAAGCGGTGGTCATCGCGACTTCGCCATCGGCGAGGAGCTGTGGGGGCTGTGCGCCCGCTTCCCACCAGACAACGTCGTCCTTGATGCTGTCGAGCTTGGCGAAGGCGCGGTCCACACCGTCATCCTCGGACAGCACGTCATAGACTTCGTCGGCGGCAACGCCATCGGCCATCAGCGCCATTTCGAGGTTGGCTTTAGGCGACTTGCGCAGGCCGCGCTTGCCGGGGAACGCCTTGGTATCGAAGAAATCGGCGATGGTTTTCGGGCCGTCGCTCATTTTTTCGCTGTCATAGGCGAAAATGGTCGACCAAACGATGGTCGGCACGGCGCAAGGCACGTCGAGCGTTCCGGCGATGAAATCGTCGGCGGCTGGCGTACCATCGGCACCGGCGGGCAGGTCGGACATGTCGAGTTCTTCGGCGAGGCCCTCGTCACACGCACGAACGGCGTCGGAGAGTTCGACATCGACGATATCCCACGTCACGTTACCGGCTTCGACCTGTGCTTTGATTTCGGCGAGGCCACCATTGTAGTCTTCGGAAACGATCTTCGCACCCGTGCCCGCGATGAAGGGCTTATGGTAGGCTTCGACCTGGCTTTTGGTGTACGCGCCACCCCAGGACACGACCGTGACCTGCTTGCCGTCGAGTTTGGGGAAGTCGTAGGAGGCTTTTTCCATCATGCCGCCGCCCATCGACTCAAGCGCCTTGGAGATGGCTGCGCGGGCATCCATCAGGGCTTTCTTGAGATCGGCGTTGGAATGGGCGTCTGCATGGGCCATTCCGGCACTCATGGCAAAGACGCTTGCTGCGCAAACGAGGGTCTTGAGATTCATCAGGTCTTCTCCCGGTTCTTCTTTTCAATGCGGAAAATTAAACGCTTCCGCCGTCTTACGATGCGCGCTGTTGCGCTGCATATGTCAGGGATGCCACCACGTCGTTCCGGCAAAATCAAGCGGATGCGACGGCATTCCATTGAGGGACGTCCCCTACTTGGGGTTCCCTATATCGAGCCGGGCGCGAGATCGAGCGCGCGGCAATCTTCGGTATTCCAACCCACGGTGCAGGTTTCGCCCTCGCGCAGCATCGCGTGTTCCGGCGAGTTCGGCACTTTGACGATGAAGTCGTCGCGCCCCGATACCTGCATCCGGCAGCGGATATGGTCGCCCAGATAGATGAGTTCGAGCACATGGGCATCGAGGCGATTCTGGAGGGACGCGCTGTTGACCTGCACCCGTTCCGGGCGGATCGACAGGACGGTGCGATTGCCGACATCGCCGCAATTGATCGCCAACGCGCCAACCTCGCCCCCATTGTCCAGTTCAACGCGGGCGACACCGGCCTCGATGGCCTTGACCTTGCCGGGCAGGCGGTTGTTTTCGCCGATGAACTGCGCGACGAAGGCATTGTCGGGGCGTTCGTACAGGTCCGCCGGGGGGGCAAGCTGCTGGATGATGCCATCATCGAACACGGCGATGCGGTCCGACATGGTCAGGGCTTCGGACTGGTCGTGGGTGACGTAGACGACCGTGACGCCAAGCTGTTCGTGGATGTGCTTGATCTCGTATTGCATATGCTCGCGCAATTGCTTGTCGAGCGCGCCAAGTGGTTCGTCCATCAGGATCAACTGCGGTTCGAAGACCAAAGCGCGGGCGAGGGCGACGCGCTGCTGCTGTCCGCCCGATAGCTGGGCAGGTTTGCGGCTGCCGAATTCGTCCATCTGCACCATGCCCAACGCGCGGGCGACCTTTTCTTTCACGTCGCGGCGGCGCATCTTGCGCACCTGAAGCGGGAAGGCGAGGTTTTCGGCGACGGTCATGTGCGGGAACAGCGCGTAGTTCTGGAAGACCATGCCGATATTGCGCCGGTGCGGAGGCACATTGTTGATCGGCTCGCCCTTGAGGTAGATCTCGCCCGATGTCGCCGCCTCGAACCCTGCGAGCATCATCAGGCAGGTCGTCTTGCCGGAACCCGACGGGCCGAGCATCGTCACAAACTCACCGGGCGCAATCTCAAGATTGAGATTCTTCACGACCAGCGTTTCGCCATCGTAGCTCTTCTGAACGCCATCGAAATGAACGAACGGACGTTCCGTACCGGCTTCGGCCATGCACCCTCACACTTACGGGATCGAATTATCCGCTGCAAACAAGCATGGTGAACGGATGAGTACAAGGGTTTATTAGGGATTGTCGCTAGGGATCGCCAAGGCTTTCGATCGCGGCCAGAAGGCGAACACAGCCTGACGTTGCGGCACCCACTGCGATGCATAGGCGTGGCAGAGTCAGCCATTCGAGCGCCCATGCGATGCCAGAGCGTTCGTGTTCGTGCAGCATGGCGGTCTGCAAGCCCCCCGCGAGCATCGACGCCTCATGCGAGAGGGTGACGAGGGCCTCTGCCGCGACGGGATTTTGCTTATGCGGCATGGCCGAGGAACCACCGCCCCCCGTCAAACGAACCACGCCGATTCCCTGTTGCGCCATGAGCGTGACGTCTAGGCCGATCTTGCCGGTGGCCCCGGCGAGGCGGGCAAGCCATGCGCCGTAGGACGCGATGCGGCTGCGGTCGGTATGCCAGCAGGGGGCATCGATCAGGTCGAGGGCGGCTGCGAGGCGGGCGGCGACGGCATCGCCCTTACCCTCCATCCCGCGCCGATCACCGACGGGACCGCCGAATTGCAGGGATTCGAGCGTGGGGCGCAGGGCGGCGAGGTCACGTCTGGCGGTGGTGAGCGGCGCGCGCCATTCGCTCAGACGGTGGGCAACGGTAACGGGCAACGCGGCCTGCATCCGGGTGCGGGCCATCAGGGGGGCCGCACCGAAACGGGCGTCGAGGTGATCGAGGGCGGCCAAGATCGCGTCGATGCGGATCGTCAGGATCGCATTGACCTCGCGCAAGGCGAGGACAAGGGCGGTGTCCATGACATCCTGCGAGGTGGTGGCCTTGTGGAAGGCAGCGGCATGGCCGGGGGGGAGCGCGGCGCGCATCTGGGCGACATAGGCGGGGATGGGCAGGCCGTCATTGCGGAGGCCGTTTTGCAGGGCCGCTTCATCCGGCGTGAAGCTGGCGACGGCCTGCGCGATGGCTTCGGCGGCTTCGACGGGAATGATGCCCTCTGCGGCCTGCGCATCGGCGAGGGCCGACTCGAATAGATCAAAACGGTCGAGCGTCGGCGCGGGGGCGAAGATCGCGCGGATTTCGGGGGTATCGAAGAGGGGGGATATGAGGGTCGTGGCAGTCTCATGCATCGAAGAACACCGTCTCATCCGCCCCCTGCAACACGATCTCGAAGCGGTAGGCACCACCCTTTTCGCGCGCGATCAAGGTAGCGCGGCGGGGTTCAGGCACCCGTGCGAGCACGGGGTCGGCGGCGTTGTCTTCATCGGCAAAATAGAGGCGGGTGTGCAGGCCGATATTGATGCCACGGGCGAGGATATAGAGGGTGAGATGGGGCGCGGCTCCCTGCCCTGCCCCCGGCTTGATAGTCTCGAAAGACCATTCGCCGGTAGCGAAATCAGCGGAGATACGGCCCCAGAGGCCGGGATCGTGACTGCCGCTTGCATCGGCTTGCCACACCTCGATCATCGCGTCCTTGACCGGGTCGCCTGCGCCGTCGCGGATGATGCCGTCGATGCGGATGCGCTCGCCGGGGGTATCGGGGGCGATGATCTGCGTGCCGAGGTCACGCACTCCCTCGACCCCGGCCACCTGTGGCGCGAGGCCGATATGGAGGAAAGGTCCGGCGGTCTGGGACGGTGTCTCCTTCATCGTCAGTTTCCCTCCATCCTGTTCTCGAACGGGGTCGAGTCGCGCCCGCGCAGCACGATGTCGAAGCGGTAGGCGAGGTGGTCGAAAGGGGTCGCGGCATCCATGTCGAGCGGTGCGATGAGCAGGTCTATCGCGCGGGGGTCGGGGATGGTCGAAACGATGGGGCAACGGGGGACCAAGGGGTCGCCCTCGAAATACATCTGCGTCACCAACCGCTGCGCGAAGGCCGTGCCGAACAGCGAAAAGTGGATATGCGCGGGCCGCCATGTGTTCGGGCCGTTCGGCCACGGATAGGCCCCCGGCTTGACGGTGCGAAAGCTGTAGTGACCTTGCGCATCGGTCAGCACGCGCCCGCAGCCGCCGAAATTCGGGTCGAGGGGGGCGAGGTAGCCGTCGATATGGTGGCGATAGCGACCACCCGCATTGGCCTGCCAAATCTCGACCAGCGTGTGCGGGACAGCGCGGCCATCCTCGTCGGTGACGCGGCCATGGACGACGATGCGCTCGCCGATGGGATTGCCGTCCCCGTGATTGGCGAGCAGATCGTGATCGAGGGGACCGATATCGCTGGCGGTGAAGACCGGGCCGGTGAGTTCGGAGGCGGTCTGGTCGATGCGCAGCAAGGGCTGACTGGGCGAGCGCGTGATGCTCGTCCTGTATTGCGGGTCGAGGGGGCGGGGGTGCCAGTCGCGGTCACGGGGGCGGAAGGGCATGGGCTGGCTCCTTCAATACGGCAAGCCGACGTAGTTCTCAGCCATCGCCTTTCGCGCCGATTCATTGCTGCGCAGGAAGTCGATCTCGGCACGCTGCATCTTGAGATCGAAATCGGATTGGTCGGGAAAGCGGTGCATGAGGGAGGAAAACCACCAACTGAAGCGTTCGACCTTCCACACGCGGGCGAGGGCCTGCTCGGAATACCTGTCGATACCCGCCGAATCGCCCTCCTCGTAATATTGCATGAGGCCGCGATAGAGGTAGTTCACGTCGGATGCGGCGGTGTTCA
>CALJIU010000156.1 GCA_937974055.1 uncultured Neomegalonema sp.
AACTAGGGATAGCAGTAAGAAGTCCTAATCCGCTTCCAATCCCATCTGGAAGCATATTAAAGGTAATTGTTGAGGTTCTCAATAATAAATCATCTGAGCTTAATATATTATCACTAGAAGCATAAGATGTTAATTTTATACTATTAGTTGTACTAATAACAGCTGTCGCTTTACCAATATTCTTGAATGTATGTGTGTATATATGGCTTTCTAGGTCTATATCAACTTCTGACACAATCAAATCTGGCAGGTTATTACAATCTGCTTCAATAGCAGTAGTAAAATTAAAATAAGTCCAATCTGATGTGACGCCATTATTACAGGTAGCTCGAATCCTAGCGTAATACAACCTATCTGATTCTAAGTTAGGGAGCATCTGAGTGTTTGCACTTATATTATTAGCAATTATCCAATCAAAGGAATAAGAAGGGCGGTAGTTTATTTCATAATCTTCGACATTCTCCGTTGTTACCCAATTAACGGTCACACTGCTAGAGCCTACTTCATTAGTATTTACGCCCGTAGGCTTATCACAGATAGCGCTCTGTCGGCCATGGAGGAGATGAAGCACACCGTCGCGCAGGCGAACGCCAAGCTGACGGTCGATGGCGGCTTCGAGGATGAAATCGTCTCAACCCGTAAATCCGGCGACTTCATGATGAACCCGCGCGAGAACGTGGACCTGATCGACGTGTCGCCGAAGCAGCTCGTCTCGGTCGCTGCCTCCCTGATCCCATTCCTCGAAAACGACGACGCCAACCGCGCCCTCATGGGTTCGAACATGCAGCGTCAGGCCGTGCCATTGGTGAAAGCCGAAGCGCCGCTTGTCGGCACGGGTATGGAAGAGCGTGTCGCGCGCGATTCCGGTGCATCCATCGTCGCGCGCCGGGGCGGTATCGTCGACCAAGTCGATGCCATGCGTATCGTGGTGCGCGTCACCGACGATCTGGCCCCCGGTGATCCGGGCGTCGATATCTATCGCCTGCGCAAATTCCAGCGGTCAAACCAGAACACCTGCATCAACCAACGCCCCCTCATCAAAGTGGGCGACCGGGTGCAGATGAATGACGTCATCGCCGATGGCCCATCCACCGATCTGGGCGAATTGGCGCTGGGTAAGAACGTGCTCGTCGCGTTCATGCCCTGGAACGGCTATAACTTCGAGGATTCGATCCTCATCTCCGAACGCATCGCCAAGGATGACGTCTTCACCTCGATCCATATCGAGGAATACGAAGTCTCCGCCCGTGACACCAAACTCGGCCCGGAAGAAATCACGCGCGATATCCCCAATGTCGGCGAGGAAGCCCTGCGCAACCTTGATGAAGCGGGCATCGTCTATATTGGCGCTGAGGTCGGCCCCGGCGACATCCTCTGCGGCAAGATCACGCCGAAGGGCGAATCGCCGATGACGCCGGAGGAAAAACTCCTCCGCGCGATCTTCGGCGAGAAGGCATCGGATGTGCGCGACACCTCTATGCGGATGCCCCCCGGCGATTTCGGTACGGTCGTCGAAGTGCGCGTCTTCAACCGCTACGGCGTTGAGAAAGACGAGCGCGCACAGCAGATCGAGCGTGACGAGATTGAACGCCTGATGCGCGACCGCGACGACGAACGGGCGATTCTCGACCGCAACATCGACCAGCGTTTGCTGGGTGTCCTGAACGGTCAGACCGTGTCGAAAGGTCCGAAGGAGCTGCGCTCCGGCCAGACCGTGGATGCGGAATCCATCGCCCCCGTCATGCGCGCCGATCGCTGGAAGATCGTGGTCGAAGACGACGCGGTCATGCAGGAGATGGAAGCGCTCAAGGAGCAATACGACAACCAGAAGAAGACGCTGGACCGCCGCTTCGACGATAAGGTCGAAAAGGTGCGTCGTGGTGACGATCTGCCTCCGGGCGTGATGAAGACCGTCAAAATCTTCGTCGCCGTCAAGCGCAAGCTGCAACCCGGTGACAAGATGGCCGGTCGCCACGGCAACAAGGGCGTCATCTCCAAGGTCGTGCCACAGGAAGATATGCCCTTCCTCGACAATGGCACGCCGGTCGATTTCGTGCTGAATCCGCTGGGCGTGCCGTCGCGCATGAACGTGGGTCAGATCCTTGAGACGCACCTGTCTTGGGCATCCGCCAACCTTGGCCGGACAATTCAGGACGCGCTGGAAGCCTATCGCCATGACGGCGACATGACCCCGGTCAAAGGGGCGATGGAAGATGCGTACGGCGCGGATGTCTACAAGGATGCCTTTGGCCCCATGACCGATGACGAGTTCATCGAGGCCGCCGATAACGTCACGCGTGGGGTGCCCTTCGGTACGCCGGTCTTCGATGGCGCGAAAGAGGCGGATATCGTCGATAACCTCAAGAAAGCCGGTCTGGACGAAAGCGGGCAGGTCACGCTCTATGACGGTCGCACGGGTGAGGCTTTCGCGCGCAAGGTGACGGTGGGGTACAAGTACCTGCTGAAACTGCACCACCTTGTCGATGACAAGATCCACGCGCGTTCCACGGGTCCATACTCGCTGGTCACGCAGCAGCCGCTGGGCGGTAAGGCCCAATTCGGTGGACAGCGTTTTGGGGAGATGGAGGTCTGGGCGCTCGAAGCCTATGGTGCCGCCTACACCCTGCAGGAGATGCTGACGGTCAAGTCGGACGACGTGGCAGGCCGTACCAAGGTCTATGAGAGCATCGTCAAGGGCGAGGACAATTTCGAAGCGGGTATCCCGGAGAGCTTCAACGTTCTCGTGAAGGAAATCCGGTCGCTCGGCCTGAATATCGAACTGCTCGATGCGGAGGATGAGGAATAGCGATTGTCGCTCACACCCTCATGAATCGCATCGACCGAGCGGGCCTTTTGGGGTCCGCTCAAAGCATTTTTTCTGGCCGAAAGGCCATCCCGGCAGCGGGTTGCACCGCGAACACGCCGGAAAACGACGGAGACTTGGCATGAACCAGGAAGTCACCAATATCTTCAGCCCCACCGCTCCGGCGGATAGCTTCGATGAAATCCGCATCTCGCTGGCCAGCCCGGAGAAGATCCTGAGCTGGTCCTTCGGTGAGATCAAGAAGCCGGAAACGATTAACTACCGCACGTTCAAACCTGAGCGTGACGGCCTGTTCTGTGCGCGAATCTTCGGTCCGGTGAAGGACTACGAATGCCTGTGCGGCAAGTACAAGCGTATGAAGTACAAGGGGATTACCTGCGAGAAATGCGGCGTCGAGGTCACGCTGTCCAAGGTCCGCCGCGAGCGGATGGGCCATATCGACCTCGCATCCCCCGTCGCGCATATCTGGTTCCTCAAATCCCTGCCATCCCGCATCGGCCTGATGCTCGACATGACCCTGCGTGATTTGGAGCGGGTTCTCTATTTCGAGAACTACGTCATCACCGAGCCGGGCATGACCGAACTGACCCAAGGTCAGTTGATGAACGAGGAAGAATACCTCGACGCGCAGGACCAGTACGGTGCCGAAAGCTTCCAAGCCGGTATCGGTGCTGAAGCCGTGCGCGAAATGCTGGCCGGTATCGACCTCGAACAGGAGGCGATCACGCTGCGCGAGGAGCTTGCCGAGGCGACCGGCGAGTTGAAGCCCAAGAAGATCATCAAGCGCCTGAAAGTCGTGGAAAGCTTCATCGAATCGGGCAACCGCCCCGAATGGATGATCCTCACCGTCGTGCCGGTCATCCCGCCAGAGCTACGCCCGCTGGTGCCGCTGGACGGTGGCCGCTTCGCCACGTCCGACCTCAACGACCTGTATCGCCGCGTCATCAACCGTAACAACCGCCTCAAGCGGCTGATCGAACTGCGCGCGCCTGACATCATCATCCGCAACGAAAAGCGGATGTTGCAGGAGGCCGTCGATGCGCTGTTCGACAATGGCCGTCGCGGCCGCACGATCACGGGCGCGAACAAGCGTCCGCTGAAATCGCTGGCCGATATGCTCAAGGGCAAGCAGGGCCGCTTCCGCCAGAACTTGCTCGGAAAGCGCGTCGACTTTTCGGGTCGTTCGGTTATCGTGACCGGGCCAGAGTTGAAGCTGCACCAATGCGGTCTGCCGAAGAAGATGGCGCTCGAACTTTTCAAACCGTTCATCTACTCCAAGCTGGACGCGCAGGGTCTGTCCTCGACCGTCAAGCAGGCGAAGAAGCTGGTCGAGAAGGAGCGTCCGGAGGTCTGGGATATTCTCGATGAGGTGATCCGCGAGCACCCCGTCATGCTCAACCGCGCGCCCACGCTCCACCGCCTCGGCATTCAGGCATTCGAGCCGGTGCTGATCGAGGGTAAAGCAATCCAGCTTCACCCGCTGGTCTGTGCCGCCTTCAACGCCGATTTCGACGGCGACCAGATGGCCGTGCACGTCCCGCTGTCGCTGGAGGCGCAGTTGGAAGCGCGTGTCCTGATGATGTCCACGAACAACATCCTCAGCCCCGCCAACGGCAAGCCGATCATCGTGCCCTCGCAGGATATCGTGCTGGGCCTCTATTACATGTCGCTGATGCGTGAAAAGCAGATCGGCGAGGTCAGCTATGACGAGCAGGGACGCCCCGTCAGCGGCATCTATTCCGATATGGAAGAGATCGAATACGCGCTGTCCAACGGTTCGGTGACGCTGCACTCCAAGATCGAGGCGCGCGTGCCGACCTTTGACGAGGAAACGGGCGAGCGAGTCTTCAAACGGGTCGAAACGACACCGGGCCGCATGATGCTGGGCGCGCTGCTGCCCGATGACGATCAGATGGACTTCCAGATCGTCAACAAGCTGCTGCGCAAGCGCGAAGTCGGCGATTTGATCGACACCGTCTACCGCCTGTGCGGTCAGAAGGCGACGGTGATCTTCTGTGACCAGCTCATGAAGCTGGGCTTCACCGAGGCGTGCAAGGCCGGTATCTCCTTCGGCAAGGACGACATGGAAATCCCCGATTCCAAATGGGGCCATGTCGACGAGACGAAGGATCAGGTGAAAGCCTTCGAGAAGCAGTACCATGACGGTCTGATCACGCAGGGCGAGAAGTATAACAAGGTCGTCGATGCATGGGCCAAGTGCAACGACAAGGTCACTGACGCGATGATGTCGACCATTTCGGCGGAACGCTTCGACGAAAATGGCCGCACGCTGGAGCCGAACTCGGTCTACATGATGGCCCATTCCGGCGCGCGCGGCTCGGTCACGCAGATGAAGCAGCTTGGCGGAATGCGCGGCCTGATGGCCAAGCCGTCGGGCGAGATCATCGAGACGCCGATCATCTCGAACTTTAAAGAAGGCCTGACTGTGTTGGAGTACTTCAACTCCACCCACGGCGCGCGTAAGGGTCTGGCCGATACGGCGCTGAAGACCGCGAACTCCGGCTATCTGACCCGTCGTCTCGTGGACGTGGCGCAGGACTGCATCATCGAGGTGCATGACTGCGGCACCGACATGGCGATCAGTTGCTCGGCGGCCATCGACGGCGGTGAAATCGTGGCATCGCTCAGTGAGCGGATGCTGGGTCGCACGTTGGCCGAGGATGTGCTCGATCCGGCAACGGGCGAAGTGATGTTCAAGCGCAACCACGTCATCGTGGAAGGCGAGGATACCGCACTCGAAAAGGCCGATTTGCAGACGATCAAGATCCGCTCGCCCCTTACCTGTGAGGCCGAGGCCGGTATCTGTGCGATGTGCTATGGTCGTGATCTTGCGCGCGGCGAGTTCGTCAACCAGGGTGAAGCCGTCGGCATCATCGCGGCACAGTCCATCGGCGAGCCGGGCACGCAGCTAACGATGCGCACCTTCCACATCGGCGGTACGGCGACCGTGGACGAGAAATCCTTCGTGGAATCCACGCAGGAAGGAACGCTCGAAATCCGCAACGAGAACCTGCTGACCAACTCGGCGGGCGAAACCATCGTGATGGGCCGCAACATGCAGCTCGTCATCGTGGACGGCAACGGCGCGGAGCGGGCAACGCACAAGCTGATCTTCGGCTCTAAACTGCGGGTGAAGAAGGGCGACCAGATCGAACGCGGCCAAAAGCTGGCGGAATGGGATCCCTACACGATCCCGGTCCTGTCGGAGAAAACCGGTAAGGCGAAGTTCATCGACCTCGTGCCGGGCTTCTCGATCCGTGAGGATACCGACGAGGCGACGGGTATTTCGCAGCTTATCGTGTCGGACTGGCGTGCTGCGCCAAAGGGTATGGATCTGAAACCGGGTATCACCATCGTCGATGAAGACGGCGAGACCGTGATGCTGCCGAACGGCAACCCGGCGCTCTACACCCTGTCGGTCGATGCGGTTCTTTCGGTTGAGGATGGTCAGGACGTTGCCGAAGGCGATATCCTGGCGCGTATCCCATCGGAAGGCGCGAAGACGAAAGACATCACGGGTGGTCTGCCGCGCGTGGCGGAACTGTTCGAGGCACGCCGCCCGAAAGATCACGCGATCATCGCAGAAATCGACGGCTACGTGCGCTTCGGTCGCGACTACAAGAACAAGCGACGCATCTCCATCGAGCCGGAAGAGGGCGACGCGGTCGAGTATCTGATCCCGAAGGGCAAGCATATTGCCGTTCAGGAAGGCGACTTCATCCATAAGGGCGAGTACCTGTTGGATGGAAAGCCCGCGCCGCACGATATCCTGCACGTCCTCGGTATCGAGGCACTGGCCGGGTATCTGATCGACGAAGTGCAGGACGTGTATCGCCTTCAGGGCGTGAAGATCGCGGATAAGCACATCGAGGTCATCGTTCGCCAGATGCTTCAGAAGATCGAGGTCGATGACCACGGCGAGACGACCATGCTCAAGGGTGAAACGGTTGATCGGCTGGAGTTCGAGGAGATCAACCGCAAGGCTGAATCCGAGGGTCGCCGTCCGGCAACTGGCAAGTCCATCCTGCTGGGAATCACCAAGGCGTCGCTGCAAACCCGGTCCTTCATCTCCGCCGCTTCCTTCCAGGAAACGACGCGGGTGCTGACCGAGGCGTCCGTACAGGGCAAGCGCGATAAGCTGATCGGCCTGAAAGAGAACGTGATCGTCGGACGTCTGATCCCGGCGGGCACGGGTGGCATGGCCGCTAAGATGAAGCGCATCGCCGCCGAGCGCGACCGCGTGATCATCGCGCAGCGTCGTGCCGCCGCCGAGGCGATGGAAGCAAACCGCACCGTCGGCGCGCTCGAAGCACCATCGGCAAGCGATTCGTCACAGGATGCCGCCGAATAAGCCTTCGAGTGTACGACAAATTTTCCAGAAAGGGCGCTGTCTTCGGGCAGCGCCCTTTTTCTTTGCAAGTCAATGGGATGTCGGCAGTACCGAAGTTTGCTGGCGAGTGAGGTTAACAAAACACAACCAGAAAAAGTACGCCGTACAAGCGCCTTATTAACTCTTGCCTGCGCATCCTTTCTGGGAAGGCGGCGAGGATGACCGCCACTGTAGATTGGAAACAACTCATGGCGTTCAGACCAAAGCTTCTCGTTATTGCGACCGCATTTCTTGGCCTTGCTTCGCCAGTTAGTGCTGCTGGCCTTTCGGCTATCAATGCCTTTTCTTGCGCAGGGCAGGGTACGGGGGTCGCCAGTACGAGCAAGCGCCAGAACTGGGCACCTGAACATTACCGTTCGGCCTCGGCCTATTCGGCTCCTCGCGATGCGGCATCGACCGTCAAGCTGCGCATCATCTACGACATGGGCGACCGGATTGAGATCGACCATTGCGGTGGTACCGTGATCGACGCGAATTGGATCGTCACGGCTGGTCACTGCGTTGCCGCCGACCGCTCTTGGGATCGGGTCGAGATCATCGCGGGCGACGACCACCTTGATGGTGAGAATGTCGTGAAGCGTACCACCCGTGAGGCTGTCTGCCATGCCGGGTTCCGCTACGAGACGCTCGAAAACGATATCGCGCTGCTGCATGTCGAAAACCCACTACCTCCCCGTGTCACACCGACGGCACTCGATTTTGAGGGTACGCCCTCTCTCAATCAGGGTGATCTCGGTCTCGGACATGGCTGGCCCGTTACCGGAATGCGTGCCGGGGACCGTTTTCTGAACCAGACCTATCTACAGGTGAAGGAAACCAACCTGCGCAGCTACATCACCGTAACCAACGCCTCCGGGCCAGTCGGTGGCATGTGCCGGGGTGAAAGTGGCGGGCCGATCCTGTCGAATGGTCGCTACGGCAAGCGTCTCGCAGGGGTTCTTTCCGGTATTCAGCCGGGTACGGAGAACCATGCGGGTGAAGAATGTATGCTCGGCAATTACGAGATGTACTTTACGCCCATCGCCGCGCATCGCCGCTGGATCGATAATGTGAAATCGCTCTGCACCGGCAATCCCGCTGCTTGTGGTGGTACCGGCTCCAGTGCGGCAATGTCCTATGCCAGCGCCGCCCCCGTGCAGCAGTCGCAGCCGCAATACGTTTCCTACCAGCAGGTTCAGTCCATCGAGCCAGCATACCAGACCGCCGCCTATTCCGCGCCGGAGCCGACCTACGTGAATGTTGGCGACGCCTTCAGCTATGCCACACCGACGCCGATGCCTGCGCAGCCCTACTACCAGCCCGTCGCCCCGGTCTACGTGGATACCGGCATTCAGTATGGCCAGCATCAATACGGCCAAATGGCCCCGATCTATGACGATCAGCAGGCGTATATGCCGCCGGTGCAGCATTACCAGCAAGCACAGGCCTATGGCGGTTACAATGTCGCCTACGCCCAGCCCATGATCATCTTTGGATCAGCGTACCCGCTCCATGCTCGGTAAACAGCTCTAGCAGAACGGCGTGCGGCGCGCGGCCATCCAGAATGACCACGCCGTCCACGCCCTGCTGTAGCGAGTCCATCGCGGTGCCGACCTTCGGCAGCATCCCGCCCTGAATAACCCCGCGCTCGATCAAGCCTTTCGCTTGGTCGAGCGTCATTTCGTTCAGCACCTGCCCGTCGCCATCTTTCACGCCGGATACATCGGTCAGCAGCAGCAGGCGTGCGGCGCGCATGGCCCCCGCAATCGCGCCCGCCGCCGTATCACCGTTGATATTGAACGTCTCTCCATCACGGCCCGCGCCAATCGGGGCGATAACTGGGATGATGTCCGATTCGATCAGATTTTCGAGCAATTCGACATTGACCGAGACAGGCCGCCCTACGAAACCAAGATCGACGTCGCTTTGCGCCCCCGTCTCGCGGTCGGTCATGCGATGCAGCAGCTTTTCGCAGAGGATGAGGTTGGCGTCCTTGCCCGAAAGGCCGACGGCGCGCCCGCCCTGACGATTGATGGCCGCCGCAATTTCCTTGTTGATGCGCCCGGCCAAGACCATCTCGACCACCTCGATGGTCGCCTTGTCCGTTACCCGAAGGCCATCGATGAAATCGCTCTCGATGGCGAGGCGTTTGAGCATCGCGCCGATCTGTGGCCCACCGCCATGCACGACGATGGGATGCACGCCGCATTGCTTCATCAGGGCGATATCGCGGGCGAAATCGGCGAGGGAATCCGGGTCGCCCATCGCGTGGCCACCCAGTTTCACCACCACGGCATTGCCGTCGTGTTTTTGCAGATAGGGCAGGGCAACGGACAGGGTCCGCGCGGTGGCGATCATGTCGCGGGTCGATTGCTTCTCGGTCATGGGAGAGTGATTACCGAGGGATTAAGCCCTGTGCAATCCTGTTCAACTCTCCAACCCTTCGAGGATGACCTTGGCCACCGCCGCACGCACCTCTTCGATGCCGGTGCCTTCTTCGGACGAGGTGACGATGATTTCGGGGAAGGCGGCGGGGCGCTTTGCGATGGCCTCGCGCGTGGCGTCGATCACGGTTTCGAGGACGCGCGCTTTCGGTTTATCGGCCTTCGTCAGCACGATTTGATAACTGACGGCGGCGATGTCGAGCATCTTGAGGATGTCCTCGTCCACCGCCTTGATGCCATGCCGACTGTCGATCAGCACATAGGCACGGCGTAGCGTGACGCGGCCCCGCAGATACGCTTTCAGCACGCCCTGCCACCGCTCCACCTCGCGCACGGGCGCTTTGGCGTAGCCGTAGCCGGGCAGGTCGACCAGATAGACCGGCCCGGTCGCCGGGTGCTCCATCGTGAAGTAGTTGAGCTGTTGCGTTCGCCCCGGCGTGTTGGAGGTGCGGGCTAGGTCCGCACGGCGGGTCAGCGCGTTGATGAGCGATGACTTTCCGGCGTTCGAGCGCCCCGCAAAGCAGATTTCGGGGCGGTCGGGTTCGGGCAGTTGCGACAACTCGGCCACGCCCAGCACGAAGCTGGTTTCGCGGGCAAAGAGCAGACGCCCCGTCTCGGTATATTCTTCATCGGTCATGGGCGCGTCTTGCGCGAAAGCGCGGCGTTGCGCAAGGGTGCGCACGCCGCGTGTTGCCTAGTTTTCCGATTTCTTCTTCGAGAACAGACCCTTGATGTTGTCAAACAACTCGATCTTCGCGCCCTGCGATTTCATGATCGTGGATTGCTGGATGATCGTCAGCACGTTGTTCGCGGTCCAGTAGATCACGAGGCCCGCCGGGAAGTTGCCCAACAGGAAGGTGAACAGCACCGGCATCCACGCGAAGATCTTCTTCTGGATGGGGTCCGGTGGCGCGGGGTTGAGCTGCATTTGCAGCCACATCGTAATACCCATGATGATGGGCCAGATGCCGATCAGCAGGAATGTGGGCGGCGACCAGTCGATCAGGCCGAACAGCGTGAAGATGCTGGTGGGGTCCGGTGCTGCCAAATCCTTGATCCAGCCGAAGAACGGCGCGTGCCGCATTTCGATGGTGACGAACAACACCTTGTACAGCGCGAAGAAGACCGGAATCTGGAACAGGATCGGCACGCACCCGGAAGCCGGGTTCACCTTTTCCTTCTTGTAGAGTTCGAGCATGGCCCGCTGCATTGCCTGCGGGTCTTCCTTATGCTTCTCGCGAATTTTCTCGGTTTCGGGCTGAAGCTTCTTCATCTTGCCCATCGACACGTAGGATTTATAGGCGAGGGGGTACATGATCGCTTTGACCAGAACGGTCAGTAAGATGATCGCGATGCCGAAATTGCCGACCAGCTTGTAGATCGTGTTGAGAATCCAGAAGAACGGCTTGGTGAGGAAGAAGAACCAACCCCAGTCGATGGCGTCATAGAAGCTTTGCGCCCCCAGCTTTTCCTCGTACATCGCCAGCACATCGGCCTGTTTGGCCCCGGCGAAAAAGCGGATGGCGGAGGTTTCGGTCGCGCCCGGTGCGATGCTGACGGGGGGCAGGCGGACATCGGCGCTGAAAATCGGGGCATTGTCGCGGCCTGCCAGCTTGAAGGCCCCGGTGAAGGCATTGTCCTTTTCGGGGATCAGCGCGGTCATCCAATATTTATCGGTGATGCCGATCCAGCCGTTATTCTCGGCGGTGAATTTCTCGACGCGGGCGCGTTCGGCCACGTCCATCTCGAAATCCTCGAAATCGTCATAGTCGATGCTTTGGGTCACACCGTCAAAGCCGCCGATGGCCCCTTCGTGCAGCAGGTAGAAGCCTTCCGTCTCCGGCTCACCGTGGCGGGCGATGACGCCATAGGGGCTGAGGGTCTGGGCCTCGCCACCCTCGTTCGTGACGCTCTGGGTGACGGTGAACATGAAATTCTCGTCGATCTCGTATCGCTGGGTAAAGGTCAGACCTGCGCCGTTCTCCCATTCGAGTGTCACGGGCTTGCCCATATCGAGGGTGTCACCCTCGGCCAGCGTCCATTCGGTCTTCGGGCCGGGTACCGATTTACCGCCCGCCCAGCCGAAGAGGGCGTAGTAGGCATCACCCGCATTGCGCGGCGACAGGACCGTCACCTCTGGCGAGTCCTCTTCGATGGTGACGCGGTAATCCTTGAGGTTCAGGTCGTCGATGCGGCCCCCGGTCAGGGAGATCGACCCATCGACGCGCGGGGCGTCGATCACGACGCGCTCGTTCTGCGCCAGTGCTTCCTCGCGCCCCAGCAGGGCTGTGACTTCGGCAGCGAGATTGTTTTCGCCAACCGGCACCGGCACGCCGTCGATCCCCTGTTCTTGTGCGATTTCGGCCTGAATCTGAGCATTACGCTCTATTTCGGCGCGCTGGGGAGCGATAACGAAAACTTCCCACAGCCCGATCACAAGAAAGCTGAGAACGGCGGCTAGGATCAGGTTCTTTTGGTCGCCCATGGGAAGTGGCTCCGGTGTCTTCTGATGTCAGTCTGGCGGGGGTCTGGCAGGTTCAACCGTTCATGCCGCGCGACGTCAAGCCCTTTCGGGTTTCAAGGCGACTTGTCGCTTGTTTTTGGCGGTACGGGATCGAGGCCGGATGCGCCGCCGGGGCGGCATTTCACGATCCGGCGCAGGGTCAATGCGGTGCCTTTGAGCGGGCCGTGTCTGCCCAAGGCTTCGAGGGCATAGGCCGAACACGTCGGCTGAAACCGGCAATTCGTGGCCAGTAGCGGAGAGATGGCATAGCGATACACATGCACGGGGGCTTGCAGGACCGCGATGGCGATGCGGCGGATCACGATGCGGGGGTCAGCTTACGCAATGCGTATTCGAGATCGCCGCGCAGCGCATCATAGGGGCGCTCGACCGTCGCCCCATTGCGAGCGATGAGCACGATATCCGATGCCCCGGCACCATGCTCGCCGAGCACATCGCGCACCACAGAGCGCATCCGGCGCTTTGCCCGGTTGCGCAGGACGGCATTGCCGACCTTTTTGGAGGCGGTATATCCGACACGGGTGATAGCATCGGGAGTCTCGTCCGGCTTGCGCTCACGCCGCTGGACGATCAAGCCCTTCGTCACGGCCTTGCGCGCCCGTGCGGCGGCAAGGAAATCGCGGCGTTTCGTCAGCGTGTCGATTCGCGGTGAATCGGACGCCATGACGGATATCAGGCGGAGAGTTTGCTGCGGCCCTGACGGCGACGCGAGTTGATGATCTTACGACCGTTCTTGGTCGCCATGCGAGCGCGAAAACCGTGGCGGTTCTTACGAACGCGGTTGGATGGCTGGAAAGTACGTTTCACGGGTTCGCTCCTTGGGAACGTCAGGAATACAAGAAAAACGCCGGGCGGCAGGCACCCATGCGCGAAGCGCGTCTATAGGGCCTGCGCGGCAATCCTGTCAATGCCGCGCTTCGTGTGCTGCACGGTATATACCGTCCATTGCATCATCGGTCGAACCTGATAGGTCTTTTTGCGGTTTCGATGGGGGCAGACGGCGAGCGATGGACAGGGCGTTCTGGATCGACAAATGGGAAGCGAACGAGATTGGCTTCCATAAGAGTGAGGCGAATCCGATGCTGGTCGCTCATATCGACCGGCTCGGCCTGCGCGACGGGGACCGCGTGTTCCTGCCCCTATGCGGCAAGACTCGCGATATCGGTTGGCTGTTGTCGCAGGGGTATCGTGTCTGTGGGGCAGAGTTGAGCATATTGGCCGTCGAGCAGCTTTTCGAGGAGCTAGGCGTGACGCCAACGCGGTCGGAGGAAGGCGCGCTGACGCGGTTTGCGGCGGACGGAATCGATATCTTCGTCGGTGATATCTTTGACGTGACGCGCGCCACGCTGGGGCCGGTGGATGCCCTCTACGACCGCGCGGCGCTGGTGGCCTTGCCCGAAACGATGCGCTCCCGCTATGCCCGGCATTTGGTCGAGATCGGCGGCGGTGTGCCGCAACTGCTGATCTGCTTTGACTATGACCAGAGCGAAATGAACGGCCCGCCGTTTTCCGTCGATGAAAACGAGGTGCGGGCGCTTTATGACAACAACTACGCAATCGAGATGGTCGAGCGCGCCGATGTGGCGGGCGGGCTGAAGGGACGATGCGCGGCGGACGAGATCGTCTGGCTGCTGCATAGGCAATGACGGAGAGACGGATGGCGGACAGGGCAATCGGGACGGTGACGGGCGTGCTGGAGGATGCGGAGGCGCGCAAGGGCCGGGCGGCATCGTGGTTCCGCGAGTTGCGTGACGCGATCTGCGCCCGCTTCGAGGGGATCGAGGAAGCCTATACCAACGGCCCATTCTCCGAATTGCCTGCGGGCCAGTTCGAGCGATCCGAAACCCATCGGCAGGGCGATGAAGGCGAGGATGCGGGCGGCGGCGAGATGGCCGTGATGCGCGGCGGGCGCGTGTTCGAGAAGGTCGGCGTCAATATCTCGACCGTTCACGGCACGCTGGCTCCCCGTGCGCAGGCGATGATGGCCTCGCGTGGTATTCCCGGTGTGGCCGAAGACCCGCGCTTTTGGGCGTCAGGAATCAGCCTCGTCGCGCATATGCGCTCGCCCAAGGTACCGGCGGTCCATATGAACACCCGCCATTTCTGGACTCCCGCCGCGTGGTGGTTCGGCGGTGGGGGCGACCTGAACCCGATGGTGCCGGATGACGGCGATACCGCTTTTTTCCACGACGCCTACAAGGCCGCCTGCGACAAGCATGACCCGACCTATTACCCGCGCTACAAGGACTGGGCAGACGAATACTTCATGATCAAGCATCGCGGCTTTGCGCGCGGTGTGGGCGGGATCTTCTACGACGATCACAATACCGGCGATTGGGAAGCGGATTTCGCCCTGACCGCCGATGTCGGCGCGGCCTTCCTCGATGCGTATCCGCCATTGGTCGAAAAGCACATGCATGACGGCTGGACCGAGGAAGACCGCGCGCATCAACTCAAGCGCCGGGGGTATTACGCCGAGTTCAACCTCGTTTACGACCGGGGTACGAAATTCGGGCTGGAAACGGGCCATAATATCGAGGCCGTCCTCATGTCGATGCCCCCCGTCGCGACATGGCCGTGAGCGGCGCATAAGAAAACATACCGGAAATCGGGCAGGTCTGCGTATCATCCGGTACCGGGCGTCATCATGCCGGGTGAATAATCGTGTAACAGTGTCGATTTCGAGGAGGAAGATCATGGCCCTTTCCAAGTGGATTGCAGCGGCGACAACGACGGTGGTGGTATTGGCGACCAGCAGTGCGATGGCATTGAGCTGTATGCGCCCCAGCATCGAGAACAGCTTCAATAACTGGAGCGAAGCGCCCGAAACCTATTACATCGTCTCCGGCACGCTGACCCCCGCCGCGCCCCTGCCGCCCGTGCCAAGTCTGTCGCAGGCGAATGGTGGGAATTTCGATACGTCGAACCTGCGCGGCGTCTATCGTATTCAGGGCGAAGTGATCGGGCCAGTACAAAGCGACCCCATCGACCATTACGTCTGGGTGCGCGTCGGCTGTGCCGGGCCGTGGTGCGGGCAGTTTCCGACTGCGGGAACGTCGGGGGTGATGGCGTTCAAGCAACTGCCCGATCTGACGCTGGAGCTGTATTCGGGAGCGTGTCCCGGCGATATCTTCGCCGATGGAAACGGGTCGGTGAAGGCGCGGGTGCAGCAATGCATGACCGGTTCCTGCGTCGCCCCGGCATCCCAACGATAGGGCGCTTTTCGCGCGATAGCGTTCGCCTCCGGACCCCGATGCGGGGTCTGGTAGCCCTACACGATCAGGAAGTCGCCCGCCCCGATTGGCCCGTCATTGGCCAGCACGGCGAATTGCACCGCCGCCGCCGCCCCGCTGCCATCCGCATCGTAGAACAGCATTCCGGAATCGTGGATGATGTAGTCGTCCCGATCCAACGCGGCGGGGCCGTCGACGAAGCTGTTCGGGTCCAGGTATCGCGATCCGATGGCGGTGAAGACGTCAGCGTCGAGACGCAGCCTATCGGTGCCGCTGCGGAAATCGAGGATGGTATCGACGCCCGCGCCGATATCACCGAAATTAAAGGTATCGCGGCCCGCATGGCCGACGAGAAGGTCGTCGCCGGTTCCGCCGCCGATGAAGTCGTTCCCCGCCCCGCCGCGCAGGTCGTCATTCCCCGCGCGCCCGAACAGGATGTCGTTGCCGTCGAATCCGTCGATCCGGTTATCGGCGGCATTGCCGCGCAGGTCGTCTTCGCTGCGGGTGCCGCGCAGGTTTTCCATGCCAAAATAGGTGTCGCCGGTGGCGACCCCTGTATTGAGATGGGTGGCGATGAAATCGGCGCGAATGCCGCTGTCGTTGTAGAAGTAGTTGGCTTGGTCGATACCTTCGCCGCCGATATAGACGTCCGCGCCCTCGCCACCCAAGAGCATGTCGTCACCCGCGCCGCCCATCATCGTGTCATTGCCATCGCGACCGACGAGGATATCGTTGCCATCCCCGCCTGTCAGGGAGTTGTCGCCGCCATCCCCGCGCAGGGTGTCGGCCTGTGCCGTGCCGATAAGATGCTCGATATCATCATAGATATCGCCGAGCGCATGGTCGCCCCGGTTGAGCGAAGCGTATTGCAGATCGGCCCACACATAGGTCGCGCTATCGTCGTAGGATGCGGTATCGGAGCCTGCTCCGCCGATGAGGATATCGCCCCCCGCTTCGCCACTGAGCATATCGTTCCCCGCCTGTCCCACCAGCACATCGGCCCCTGCACCGCCGTATAGACTCTCGGCATTGCCCGTGCCGACGAGGACTGCGCCCTCACTGGCGGCACCCGCCAACCCGTCGGCATCGGTCGCGGTGAAGCCATCGCGCAGGTCGCCGAGGTCAGTTTCGGAGGCCCGCAGCCGCAGCCCCCTGCCGCCATCGTAGAGGTTGCCGATTGCGGTCGTGTTCGCGGCGGTGGTGACGGCGGAGGCATCGACGGTGAAGAGGCGGTCGTCGGAGATTGAAAACAGGTTCCGCGCAACTGTCAGCTCGGTCGCCCCCGCCAGCCGCAGGCCACCCGCGACGACACGGTAATCCTCCGGCAAGCCCTGCGCCGAGAAGAAGCCGAACCAGTCGCTGTCGGGATCGGTGTCGCCGTCGATGATCCGGTTGACGTAGCCCGCATCCGTGACGGTGTTGCGCGCGATGACCATGCCCCGAACGCTGTTGGCGGTAACGGCGGCATTGCCGGAGCGTTCGATGGTGTTGTTCGCGATGAGGATCGTGCCGTGGTCCCAGATGCGGCCCGTCTCTGGGTCGATGTCGCCGGTCGAGTTCTGGACGTGGATCGATTTGCCCTCGTCGATATGCGAGGTGACGAAGGTTTTCGACGTGACCCATGAGATCAGCGAATTGTAGTTGTCGTAGAGGTGGTTGCCCTCCACGCGGATTTTCACACCATCCTCGTCGTCGATGCTGTTCAGCGCCTTGAACGAAATGGCGTGGGTGCCATTGGTGGTGTAGCGGGTGTTGTTGTAGATCACGTTGTCGGTGACGGTCATGTAATCGTTGCCGCCGTGGGCCGAAACGGCATGGGCTGCCGAATCGTGGATGGTATTGCCCGTTATCTCGATATGGTGAGAGCCTTTGGGTGTAGAGATGGCGGCGGCGTTCCACATAAGCGGTTTGCCCGACCCGGACTGATCGATTCCCAGCGCGGCATATTCAGCGATGGTGTCTTTGATCTTCGTGTCCAGTACTTCGGATGGGTCACGCTCGAAATATTCGTAGACCGGATTGCCCTGCGCATCCTCGCTGGTGGCGATGCGGTAGGTCCATTGCGCGGCGAGGGCGTCTTCTTTGGTGACGGAGGTGACGGGGCCTTCGATATCGAACCCCTCGACCTTGATATGGCTGGAATCGCGGATGACAAAGGCGCTGTTGCCATCGTATTTCAGCGTGACCGCCGCCCCCGGCTCCGGCGCGAAGGTGATCGGCTGTCCCTCGGCCCCGTGGACGCCGTTCAGCTTGACGATGGTGTCGGTATTGGCCTTCCAGATATCGCGGTTTCCATCGGCATCGAGCGCGCCGTAGGTGGGGTTCGTATACGTCCCGGCGAGGAAGAAGACGGTGTCGCCCGGTTCCAGCCGGTCCGTGACGGCGGCGGCGGTGGCGAAAGGGCTGTCGCGCGTGCCGTCATTGGCGTCGTCGCCCGTCGTCCCGATGTAATAGATCGCCATGTCGTCCCCCCAGTTTTCGGTCGGAATCGAGGGTTACAGGGGCGTGCTTACCAAAAGATGGGGGCGAATGCCTTACCGCCGCAGATTAACCCGCCCGACGCGCCCCCTTGCCCCCCGCGCTCCTTCGGGCTATCCCGCTTCGCATATTTTGCATCGCACAAGGGAGAGCGGCATGGCGCGCGCGAAGATTGCACTGATCGGGTCTGGGATGATCGGGGGCACGCTTGCCCACCTCGCTGCGGCGAAGGAACTGGGCGATGTGGTCCTGTTCGATATCGCCGACGGCATTCCTCAGGGTAAGGCGCTGGACATCAGCCAAGCGAACGCGGTCGATGGGTCGGATACGGCGCTGTCGGGGGCAACGGATTACTCGGATATCGCGGGGGCAGATGTCTGCATCGTCACCGCCGGTGTCGCGCGTAAGCCGGGGATGAGCCGTGATGACCTGCTGGGCATCAACCTCAAGGTGATGAAATCGGTGGGCGAGGGCATCCGCGACCACGCGCCGAATGCCTTTGTCATCTGCATCACCAACCCGCTCGACGCGATGGTCTGGGCGTTGCAGAAATTCTCCGGCCTGCCGACGAATAAGGTCTGCGGCATGGCGGGCGTGCTCGATTCGTCGCGCTTCAAGCATTTCCTCGCGGAAGAATTCAACGTGTCGATCAAGGATATCAGCGCCTTTGTGCTCGGCGGCCACGGCGACACGATGGTGCCGCTGACGCGCTATTCGACGGTGGCGGGCGTGCCGCTGCCCGACATGATCGCGATGGGCTGGTCGACGCAGGAGAAGATCGACGCGATTTGCGAGCGTACCGCCAAAGGCGGCGGCGAGATCGTTGGGTTGCTCAAGACCGGCTCGGCCTATTACGCCCCCGCCGCCTCGGCGATTTCGATGGCCGAAAGCTATCTGCGCGATCAAAAGCGCGTATTGCCCTGCGCGGCGCACCTGACCGGCGAATTCGGCGTGAACGACATGTATGTCGGCGTGCCGGTGGTGATCGGGGCGGATGGCGTCGAGAAGGTGATGGACATCAAGCTGAACGACGACGAGCAGGCGAAATTCGACCACTCGGTGAATGCCGTGAAGGATTTGATGACCGCTTGTACGGAAATCGACGGCTCGCTCGCCTGATCGCCCCTATCCTCGCCGCAATTGCGGGCGAGGCTTCGGCCTCGCTCGACTATACCGGAAGGGGACGACGATGATCTTGAAGAATGCGCTGGCCGGATTGGCCCTCTCGCTCGCGGGGGGGACGGCCCTTGCTGAAGACCTGCGGTTCGTGGCGTTGGGCGACATGCCCTATGGCAAGGCGGAAAAGGT
>CALJIU010000157.1 GCA_937974055.1 uncultured Neomegalonema sp.
GTAGTTCGACTGGATATACGACACCATCATCCCGCCCGCATCGGCGGTGGCCAGATAGACCGTCCCGCCCCGTTTCGGTGCACCCGCCCCGAAATCCTGCGCCCGGCTGGCGTCGATCAGCCCCGCCCGCCGCTTCAGATATGCCGGATCGAGCATATCCGCCGCCGTCACCGACGCCATATGGCCGGGATCGGCGACATAGGCGTGGATATCCCGGAAGGCCAGCTTCATCGCCTCCCACATCAAATGCAGCGCCCGTGGATCATCCGGCCCAAAATCGCGCACCGGCGTATGCGCCAGCATCCCCAGCGCCATGCAGGCCGCGATGCCCTGTCCGTTCGGCGGAATCTCATGCAGGTCCACGCCGTCGAAGCCCGCGTGAACCGTCCCGCACCAATCCGGCGCTTCGGCGGCCAGATCGGCCATCGTCATTGCGCCGTCATTCGCCGTCGAATGGGCCACCATCCGCTCGGCCAATTCTCCCTCGTAGAAGGCCGCGCCCTTCGTCTGCGCAATCAGGCGTAGCGACCGTGCCGTATCCTTGGCCACGAACCGCTCTCCGGCGATGGGCGTGCGCCCCCCCGGCATAAAATGCTCGGCGAATCCCGGCTGATCGCCCAGCGTCCGCGCGCCGTTGGCCCATAGGGTCGCAATGATCGGCGAGACGATAAAGCCGTCCTCCGCATAGCGGATCGCAGGCTCGAACAGTTCCGCGAAGGGCAGTTTGCCGAATTTCTCAGACAAGGCGACCCAGCCGCCCACCATCCCCGGCACCGACACCGAATTCCACCCCGTTTCGGGCACGCCCGCAGACCCGAACCGCTCCGGCGTCCATGCGGCAGGGGATCGCCCGCTGGCATTCATCCCGTGCAGATCTGACCCGTCCCAGACGATGGCGAACCCGTCGGACCCCAAGCCATTCCCCGTCGGCTCCACCACCGTCAGGGTGATCGCCGTCGCCAGCGCCGCATCGACCGCATTGCCCCCGCGCGCCAGCATTGCCAACCCGGCCTGCGCGGCCAGCGGTTGCGAGGTCGACACGATATTCTCTGCCATGACGGCGGATCGGCGCGACGGGTAGGGCGTCGGGAAGGGGAATTTCATGCTGCGCTCTCCTGTGGTTGACATCAGGCTAGCGGTATCGCGCGCAGGGGGAAAGACTAGGAAACGCTGGCAATGATCCGATCAGGTGACCAACCCTCGCCACAAATCACTCCAACCGTACCGCATCCCCCACTGCAATCGCGCCTCCAGCCTCCACCATCGCCAGCATCCCGAATAGCGGATCATCGCGCAGCGTCTTGAGCGTGGGCAGTGGATTATCGCTGCGCATCCCCGTCGCCGGATCGGCAGCCGTGGCAAGGCATCGTTCGATCACGTCGCCCACCACCAGCCGCGCCCCGCCGACCGTCAGCACGCGCCCTGACCAGTCAAGCTCTGCCCACGGTTCCAGCCCCTCGCCGTCGACCCACAGATTTCCGCGAAACCGGCGGGGGTCTAGCTCTGCCCCCACCCGCGCCGACAGATCGCGCAGGCTGGCCAACGACATGACCGATGGGCATTGCTGCCGTGCGTCGCTGAGGGACACCCCCGGCACCGCCGCCACCGAATACGGACCGGGCCGGATTGGCCCCGCCGCTGCGCCCATCCACTTCGCCAGCGCCTTGCGCCCGGCCTCCGTACCCAGTGCATAATGCGTCGTCGCCTCATCCGTCAGGGTCAGCACTTCGCTATCGGGGTTGAACGCCACCACAGGCCGCGCCAGCGACGGGATATTGGCCACCCGCAGGAAATTCCCGCAGCTTGCCCATTCACCACCCGCGACGTCGCTTTGCCCATGCGTTACCGCATAGGCCCGGTCCCCCGGCAGCGCCTCGCCCGCGCGCAGGGTCACGGCTTCCAGCGCTTCGGCCCCCAGTGATTTCACCGGGTGCCGCCAGATCGCCGCCAGCCGCATACTCACAGATCCCCGGCGAGATGCGCGTCGAGATGCCCGATGCGATCCTGACCCCAGAACCGCTGGCCATCGACAAGATAGAATGGCGCACCGAACACCCCGTTCGCCATCCCCTCGTCGGTCATCGTGTCGAAGGCCGCCCGTGCCGCCTCCATATGCGGGGTGAGCGACACCTTATCGATTCCCGTCTCGCTCAGGATCATGTCGAGCGTCGCCTCGTCCGCGATATCCCGTTCTTCGGCCCAGACCGCCTTCATCACCGCCCGCGACAGCGCCCCGGCATCCGCCCCCGCCGCCTGTGCCGCCACGATCAGCGCGGAGGCGGGCTTCTGGTCGGTGGGCCAGTGCGCGGGGGTGTAGTTCATCGGCATATCGTTCAGTTTCGACAGGCGCTTTAACTCCTGCATCCGGTATTCCTTGCGCGACTCGTGCCGCTGCGTCGGGGGCGTGCCGCCCATTTCCGAGAACAGTTTCATGATGTCGACGGGTTTGTAGGTGATGCCCGCCCCATGCCGCGCCGCCACCTGTTCCATCCGATCCCCGGCGAGATAGGCAAAAGGCGACAGGACGGTGAAGTAATAGTCGATATGGGCCATGATGCTATTCCTGAGATATGTGAAACCTGCCCTTATCTGTCCGATATGGACAGCGATTGCCAGTGGGGAAGCCTCTCAACATTCATTGGTGAGCGGGGTCGCATAGACTGAATTGACACGCACACCCCACGGTAGATCATCTTTTCGTTATATCGCCTCTTCACACGAGACACCCGTGCTTTTTGGTCCAATTCTCTTCCCGCAACAGTAACCGAAGGAGAGTACAATGACTCGTTTTGCCATTCTGACCGCCGCGACCGTCGCATTCGCTATGCCCGCCTTCGCGCAGGAGCAAGGGACCATCGTTTCCGGTGGCGTTGAGGACGTGACCTCGACCGTTACGGGCGATTTTACTTTCGATCTCGATACGACCACCGGCGGCGCAAGCGGTCCTTTGGGTGATTATGAGGCGGCTGCGCCGGGCGAAGCGAGCGGCCCGGACGTGTCTTTCGATCTCTGAGCATCAAGATGCGCTGCGCGCCGCGATCCTCACGATGACGGCGGCGCGCGGCCCGGATAAGACGATCTGCCCCTCCGAAGCCGCCCGCGCCGTGGCCGGGCAGGGCGGTGACTGGCGCGCTTTGATGGATGAAACCCGCGCCATCGCCGCCAGCCTCGCCGCCGAGGGCGCAATCGAGGTTACTCAGAAAAGCATTCCCGTCGATATCGCCCATGCGCGCGGCCCGATCCGGTTGCGCCAGCGGTCCTGACGTAATGTTGTGCTGCAAGTGCGAACGAATCTTGCGCCAACCCCGCTTCCGGCGATAGAGACTATCAGCCGTAACTTGGGGATGCGCATGTTCGAGAAAATCCTGATCGCCAACCGGGGCGAAATCGCCTGCCGCGTGATGAAAACCGCCCGCCGCATGGGCATCAAGACCGTCGCGGTCTATTCCGATGCCGACGCCAACGCACCCCATGTCCGCATGGCCGACGAAGCGGTGCATATCGGCCCCGCCGTCGCCGCCGACAGCTATCTGGTGATGGACAAGATTCTCGACGCCATCCGCCAGACCGGCGCACAGGCCGTCCACCCCGGCTATGGCTTCCTATCCGAAAACGCCAGATTCGCCGAGGCGCTGAAGGCCGCAGGCATCGCCTTTATCGGCCCGCCCGTGGGCGCGATCGAGGCGATGGGCGACAAGATCACCTCCAAGAAGCTGGCCGACGAGGCGGGCGTCTCGACCGTTCCCGGTCATATGGGTCTGATCGAGGATGCCGAGGAGGCGGTGAAGATTGCCACCCAGATCGGCTATCCCGTGATGATCAAGGCCAGTGCGGGCGGCGGTGGTAAGGGGATGCGTATCGCGTGGAACGATGACGAGGCCCGCGAAGGCTTTGCGCTGTCCCGCTCCGAAGCGAAATCCTCCTTCGGCGACGAACGCATCTTTATCGAGAAATTCGTCCAGAAGCCCCGTCATATCGAAATTCAGGTGCTTGGCGACACCCATGGCAACACGATCTATCTGGGCGAGCGCGAATGTTCGATCCAGCGCCGTAACCAGAAGGTCATCGAGGAAGCGCCATCACCGTTCTTGGACGAGGCCACCCGCCGTTCGATGGGTGAACAGGCCGTCGCGTTGTCGAAGGCCGTCGATTATTGCTCTGCTGGCACGGTCGAATTCATCGTCGATCCCGACCGCAATTTCTACTTTCTGGAGATGAACACCCGCCTTCAGGTCGAACACCCCGTCACCGAACTCATCACCGGCATCGATCTCGTGGAACAGATGATCCGCATCGCGGCGGGTGAGCATCTGCAAATCAAGCAGGAAGACGTGACGTTGAACGGGTGGGCGATGGAATCGCGGCTCTACGCCGAAGACCCCTACCGCAACTTTCTCCCCTCCATCGGTCGCCTCACTCGCTATCGCCCGCCCGTCGAGGAAGCCTCCGCCACCCATGTCGTGCGCAATGATACCGGCGTGGAGGAGGGCGGCGAAATCTCGATGTATTACGACCCGATGATCGCCAAGCTGTGCACGTGGGCACCCGACCGCGAGGCGGCCATCGCGGGGATGCGCGCGGCGCTCGATGGGTTCGAGCTGGAGGGTATCGGCCACAATATCCCGTTCCTTCAGGCGGTGATGAATCACCCCAAATTCATCTCCGGCGACATCTCCACCGCCTTCATCGAAGAAGAATATCCCGATGGATTCACCGGCGCGAGCGTGTCGGAGGCCGAGGTCGAAAAGGTCGTTGCCCTCGCAGCCTTGACCCATGTGATCGCCGAGACGCGCAATGCGCAGGTATCGGGGGCGTTGAGCGGTCGTCGCCGCGAGATCGAGCAGGACTGGATCGCCATGATCGACGATCCCGTCGCGGGCCGATCCGCCCATGGTGTTACCGTCTTGACCGGGGGCGATGCCGCCGAGGTGGCGCTGGAGGGGGGCGAGCGCTGGCGCATCCAAACTGACTGGACGCCGGGGCAATCGCTGATCGTGGCCGATATCGACGGTGAAACTGTCACCATGAAGACCGCCCCCGCCCCGGATGGCACCCGCATCCGCTGGCGCGGTGCCGATCTGACCGTCGCCGTGCGCAGCCCCCGCGCCGCCGAACTCGCCGCCCTGATGCCGGTGAAGCTGCCGCCCGATACCTCGAAATTCCTGCTCTGCCCGATGCCGGGGCTGGTCGTCTCCGTCGCCGTGGCCGAGGGCGACGAGGTGCAGGAGGGTCAGGCGCTGGCGGTGGTCGAGGCGATGAAGATGGAAAACGTGCTGCGCGCCGAGAAACGCGCCATCGTTACCGCCATCAAGGCCGAGCCGGGCGATAGCCTCGCGGTGGACGATGTCATCATGGAATTCGGCGAGGTCTAGTGGTTGTCATCCCCGCGAAAACGGGGATGACATGACTGCAAAAATCAATTCGCATCCAACGCATTCTCGACGAGGGCTTTATGCGGCACGATGGTCGATGCCTCGCGATGCGTTGCCCGCAGGATCACGCGCGGAGCCTTGCCCGCCTCATGCGCCTCGCGCCATCGACCGGCGCATAGGCACCAGCGATCCCCCGGCTTCAGCCCCGCAAAGCCATATTCCGGGCGCGGCGTCGACAGATCGTTGCCCTGCGATTTCGAGAATTCCAGAAATTCTGCCGTCATTACGGCGCAAACCGTATGCGCGCCGCCGTCGCTGATATGTGCTTCGCAGCATCCATTGCGCGTGAAGCCGGTCATCGGGTCCAAAGAGCACGGCTCCAGCTTTTCACCCAGCATGTTGACCGATGCCGTCACCCCCGGAACCTTCGTTGACATTGATACTCTCCTGTTCGTTCCTGCGTATCGATGAACATAGCCCACCCTGCCAGCCCAACCAATCGGGCCGTAATGTAAAAGCGTTTACTGGATCGAAAGATTCAAGGCCGAAATTCAAAAACAGCGGTCGAAGATCGCGATCAAATGTTTCTGATTCTAAGGTCTGTGATCTGACATGGCATACGGCACGTTGTACATGATCGTTGGTCCCAGCGGATCAGGCAAGCAGGCATTGATCGATGCCGTTCTCGAAGCGCGCCCGGATCTACGCCGCGCACCCCTGATCGTATCGGCCCAGCGCAGCAGCAATTCCTGTGTCATCGGCTCGGTTTCCCCCGATAGATTCTTGCATTTGATGCGCCGCGATACCTTTGCCCTGCAATGGGATTCCGATGGTTTCCGTTATGGCCTGACCCATGACGCGGCCAAGCAACTGCGCGATGGTGAGTCACTGATCCTTTCTTGCGATTCCAGCGTTATCGACAAGGGTAAGGAACTGTACCCGGACGTGCAGGTCATTTACATCACCGCCCGCATGGATGTCCTTCGTCGGCGTCTTGCGTCGATGGCTTACGGCTCCGATATCGAGATCGACATGCATCTTGCCCAATGTGAGCGCTTTCGCCCTCGCAAACCCGACATGGTCACCGTCGACACGACGGAATCGATTGCCGCTGGTGCACGGGCATTGATGGAAGCGATTCCCGCAACGTGCTGATTGCAGCCGCCGTCCCGGTATCGCAGTTTCCGCAGATTGCTATAGTCTGACCCTTCCGCAGCGTCGCAGAAGGAATCCGCCAATGCCCGTTATCACCTGCATCCAGGATTTCAAGCCGCTCTACCGCCGACGTGTGCCGAAGATGTTCTATGACTATGCCGAATCCGGCAGTTGGACGGAACAGACTTTTCACGAAAATGCGAGCGATTTTCGCAAGATCGCCCTGCGCCAGCGCGTCGCCGTCGATATGTCTGGCCGCTCCACCGCTAGCGAGATGATCGGTCAGCCCGTCGCCATGCCCGTGGCGCTTGCCCCCGTGGGACTGACCGGGATGCAATGCGCGGACGGCGAGATCAAGGCGGCGCAGGCGGCGGAAGCCTTTGGCGTGCCTTTCACGCTCTCGACCATGTCGATCTGCTCTATCGAGGACGTTGCCGCCCATACCACCGCGCCGTTCTGGTTTCAGCTTTACACCATGAAGGACGAGGGGTTCCTCGACGCCCTTATCCAGCGCGCCAAGGATGCCGGATGCTCCGCCCTCGTCATCACCCTTGATCTTCAGATCGTCGGCCAGCGGCATAAAGACCTCAAGAACGGCCTTTCCGCCCCGCCGAAACCGACCCTCGCCACGATGGCGGATTTGGCCACGAAATGGCGCTGGGGGGCGGGGATGCTGGGCACGAAACGCCGTGGCTTGGGCAATATCGTCGGCCATGTGAAGGATGCGGGCGATCCGTCGCAGATGATGGCGTGGATCGGCCAGCAATTCGACACGACCCTCGACTGGGCCAAGGTCGCGCGCATCCGCGAGAAATGGGGGGGTAAGGTGATTCTCAAGGGCATTCTCGACCCCGAAGACGCGCGCATGGCCCTGTCGGTCGGTGCCGATGCCATCGTCGTGTCGAACCACGGCGGGCGGCAGTTGGATGGCGCACTGTCCTCGATCCGCGCGCTTGGTCCGATTCTCGATGCGGTGGGGGGCGAGGCGGAGGTGCATCTCGATGGCGGCATCACCTCTGGGCAAGACGTGCTGAAGGCCGTCGCGATGGGGGCGAAGGGCGTCTATATTGGCCGTGCCTTCACCTATGCGCTCGGCGCGATGGGCCG
>CALJIU010000158.1 GCA_937974055.1 uncultured Neomegalonema sp.
GGTGATGCCCGAACTGGAGGTGAAAATGGATACCGAAACGATGCCCCGCACCTTCTCCGGCAATTTCACCCAGCAGGAGCCATTGCCCGAAGCCGCCATCGACGCGGCGGTCGCCGTCATGCGCTCGGGCCGTCTGCACCGCTACAATGTCGCCCCCGGCGAAGACGGCGAGACGGCCCTGCTGGAGCGGGAATTCGCCGCCCAACTCGGCGTCCCCTACTGCCTCGCCACCGGCTCTGGCGGCACGGCGATGCAGATCGCGCTGACCGCCTGCGGCCTGACGCGCGGCACGCCCGTCCTCACCAACGGCTACACCCTGTCCCCCGTCCCCGGTGCGATTCACATCGCGGGGGGCGTGCCGGTACTGGTCGAGACGACCGACGACATGGTCATCGACCTCGCCGATCTCGACGCCAAGGCCGCCGCCCACCCCGGCACCTTCCTCATGCTCTCGCACATGCGCGGCCATCTCGCCGACATGGAGCGGGTCGTCGAAATCTGCGCCGCCCATGACCTCACGCTGATCGAGGATTGCGCACACACGATGGGCGCGGCGTGGAAGGGCAGGGCGTCCGGCACCTTCGGGCGCGCCGCCTGCTTCTCGACCCAGACCTACAAGCACGTCAATTCCGGCGAGGGCGGGTTCCTCGCCACCGACGACGCCGATGTCATGGCCCGTGCCGTGGTCCGGTCGGGCAGCTACATGCTCTACGACCGACACCTTGCCGGTCCCTCATCGGAATCCTACGCCGATGCCCGCCTCGACATGCCCAACGGTTCCGCCCGGATGGACAATCTGCGCGCCGCCCTCCTGCGCCCCCAAATCGCGGCCCTGCCCGAACAGGTCGAGCGGTGGAACGCCCGCTACCGCGCCACCGAAGACGCCCTCGCCAGCCACCCCGCCATTCGCCTGCGCCGCATCCCGCAGCAGGAAACCCATGTCGGCAGCTCGATTCAGTTCCGCCTGCCCGACATGCCCGCCGAAGCCGTCGCCCCCTTCCTCGCCCTCACCAAATCGCGCGGGGTCGAGCTGAAATGGTTCGGCGCACCGGACCCGGCGGGCTACACTTCCGCCCATCAAAGCTGGCGCTACGTGCCGCCCGCGACCCTGCCTAATACCGACCGCGTCCTCGCCCGCCTGTTCGACATGCGCTTGCCCCTCACCTTCTCGGTCGAAGATTGCCGCCTGATCGGCGAGATCATCGTCGATTGCGTGACCGAGACGAGCTGACCCCCCATGTATCTCGGCATCGATATCGGCACCTCCGCCGTTAAATCCGTCCTGATCGACGAGGCGCAAACCGTCATCGCCCAAGCGTCGGCACCCCTGACCCTGCAATCCCCTCGCCCCGGTTGGAGCGAGCAGGAGCCGGATGCCTGGTGGCGCGCGGTCCTTGCCTGCACGGCGCAGCTTGCCGCCGCCTCTGGCTATGCCGATACCCGCGCCATTGGCCTGTCGGGACAGATGCACGGGGCCGTCTGCCTCGCCGCCGATCACCGCCCCCTTCGCCCGGCGATTCTGTGGAATGACGGGCGCGCCCATGCCGAATGTGCCGCGATGCTGGCCGAGATGCCCGATATCGGGCTGCGCGCGGGGGTCCAGCCCATGCCCGGCTTCACCGCGCCAAAGCTGCGCTGGCTGGCCCATGCCGACCCCGAAACCCACGCCCGCATCCGCCATGTGATGCTGCCGAAGGACTACATCCGCCTGCAACTGGCGGGCATCTGCGCGACCGATATGTCCGATGCCGCCGGAACCATGTGGCTCGATCAGCAAACGCGCCGCTGGTCGCCTGCGCTTTGCGCCGTTTCGGCAACCGATCCGGGGTGGCTCCCCGATCTCGTCGAAGGCACCACCCCCGCCGGAGCCTTGACCCCCAAGGCCGCCGCCGCCCTTGGCCTGCGCGCGGGCATCCCCATCGCGGGCGGGGGTGGGGATGGTGCGGCGGGGGCGATGGGCATCGGCGCGGTCGAGGACGGCAACGCCTTTTTGTCCCTCGGCACATCCGGCCAGCTTTTCGTCACCACGGCGACCTATCGCCCCCAGCCCGAAACCTTCGTCCATGCCTACGCCCATTGCGTGCCGGACCGTTGGTTTCAGATGGCCGCGATGCTCAATGGGGCCAGCGCGCTGGGCTGGTGGGCAAAGGCAAGCGCGGCCCCCATCGACAGCTTGTTGACCGAAGCGGCCCCCGCGCCCCCCGCCGATACGCCCCTGTTCCTGCCCTACCTCGCCGGAGAGCGCACACCCCATAACGACCCCCATATCCGGGGCGCGTTCTACGGCCTGACCGGCGCAACCGACCGGGCGGCGATGACCCGCGCGGTGCTGGACGCCATCGCCTACACCTTCTGCGATGCCCGCGATGCGTTGGCCAAGGCGGGTACGCGGATCGAATCTCCGGCGGTGATCGGGGGCGGCGCGCGCAGCGATCTATTGTTGCAGACGATTGCCGACGCGATGGGCACGACTCTGCGCCGCTATGCCGATGCCGAAACCGGCCCGGCCTACGGGGCCGCGCGCCTTTCAATGGTCGCTGCGGGGGATCGCACCGTGGCCGATGTCGCCGCCGCCCCCCATACCGACCGAACCTTCACGCCCGATGCCAGCACGGCACAGCGCCATGCCACAAGGCTGGCAGATTTCCGCCGCCTCTACAGGACGCTCGCACCATTTGCCGGGGGATGAAAGAGCGATTGGCTGGGGCGGCAGGATTCGAACCTGCGCTCTTCGGTACCAAAAACCGCTGCTTTACCAGCTAAGCTACGCCCCAATCGCGGATGCGTAATAGCGTCCTGTGACGGGGCTTGCAAGTCATGGAATGCGACATTTCTTCGGTACCAGCGGCACAGGGGGGTCGGCGGTCCCCAATCCATCGAGAATCAGCCGGTGAGTCGCCCTTACCAAAACCGTCACCATGACCCCCCGCACCCCCGCACCGATTGGGATCGGGCCTTTCCGATTGACCTCGACAGCGAAAGAATAGGTCACGCCGCCCGTATCGCATTGATACAAACAATGAACAAAAAGGCCGAATTATCCGGTTTCATCAAGCATTTCTTTCATTCCTGAAGATGCAGGCATTGCACCGCCTATCTACACGGCGCTACCGCAGTGCCAAATGTCGCGCCGGTTTCGCTGGACGAGACGGGGGTGCGGGAATAGATAGACGCGAAATGTCGCCGAAAGTGCGACCGGCATCAATGAGTGATGGAGACGACTTTGGCGAACGATCATGACGAAAAAGGCCATGTGGCGGACGAAGATCGCCGCGATATCCTGTTTCTTGGAACCGGCGCGGTCGGCGCGGTCGGGATTGCTTCGGCTGTCTGGCCCTTCGTCGATCAGATGAACCCCAGCGCCTCGGTGCTGGCCCTCTCGACGATGGAAGTGGATATCGGCGATCTGGAGCCGGGGCAGGAGATGAAGGTTTCCTTCCTCAAGGCTCCCGTCTTCATCCGCCGCATGACGGAGGATGAACTCGCCTCCGCCGCCGACGAGGACGTGTCGGGTATGCCCGATCCCGATCCCCGCAACCCCAACGCCACCGGCTCGGTTGCCGATGTGCAGGACCGTCTGGTCGATGCCGAACGCGGCATCATCGTCCTCACGGGCGTTTGCACGCACCTTGGCTGTGTGCCGCTGGGTGACGGCGCGGGCGATTACAAAGGCTGGTTCTGCCCCTGCCACGGCTCGCACTACGACAGCCTTGGCCGCATCCGTAAAGGTCCGGCCCCCGAAAACCTGCCCATTCCCGTCGCGTCGATCGACGGTGACATCCTCAAGCTCGGATAGGAGACGCACCAATGGGAACGATCCCCCAGGAGCATTACGAACCTAAAGAGGGTACCACGTCGAAGTGGATCAACGACCGTCTGCCGATCATGGGCATGATGGATCACCTCGCGAAATTCCCGACGCCAAAGAACCTGAACTACGCCTACATCTTCGGCGGCATCCTCGTCCTTTTCCTCGTCATCCAGATCATCACCGGCATCACGCTGGCCATGCATTATCAGGTCGGCGAAGACAGCGCATTCCGCTCGGTCGAGCACATCATGCGCGACGTGAATTACGGCTGGTTCCTACGCTACGCCCATGCCAACGGCGCGTCCTTCTTCTTCATCGCCGTCTACGCCCATATCTTCCGAGGGCTGTATTATGGCTCCTACAAGGCACCGCGCGAAATCCTCTGGATCATCGGCGTCCTTATCTACGTCGTGATGATGGCCACCGCCTTCATGGGCTACGTCCTTCCTTGGGGTCAGATGAGCTTCTGGGGCGCGAAAGTCATCACGTCCCTGTTCGGTGCGATCCCGCTGGTCGGCGAAAGCCTGAAAGTCTGGCTGTGGGGCGGCCCGTTCGTCGGTGAAGCCACGCTGAACCGCATGTTCTCGCTGCATTACCTGCTGCCCTTCGTCATCGCGGGCCTGACCGTGCTGCATATCTGGGCGCTGCACCATGTCGGCAATACCAACCCCACCGGCGTCGAGGTCCGCAAGACCGACATCGAAACCGTCAAGAAGGACACCGTGCCTTTCGCGCCGTTCTACGTGACGAAAGACCTGTTCGCGATCCTGCTGTTCCTGATCGCCTTCGCCTTCTTCCTCTACTTCGCGCCGAACTACCTCGGCCACCCCGATAACTACATCGAGGCGAACCCGCTGGCGACGCCCGCGCATATCGTGCCCGAATGGTACTTCCTGCCATTCTACGCCATCCTGCGCGCCATCACCTTCGATCTGTTCTGGATCATCCCGGCCAAGCTGGGCGGCGTGCTGGCCATGTTCGGTGCCATCGCGATCCTCGCCTTCGCGCCGTGGCTCGATACCTCGAACGTCCGTTCGACCAGCTACCGTCCGATCTACCGCTGGTGGTTCGCCGTCCTCGTCATCGACTTCTTCGTGTTGATGTGGGCCGGGGCCATGCCTGCCGAGGGCATCGTGCCGATGGTTTCCCTGCTGGGAACGATCTACTGGTTCGCACACTTCCTGATCATCATGCCGGTGGTGGGATTGATCGAGAAGCCCCTGCCACGCCCGGACAGCATCGAACAGGCGTTCAAGCAGAAGCATGACATCATCGACGAATCCAACACGGCGGGCGGCGTTGCCGCGCAGCCTGCGGAATAAGGGGACCGACATGAAGACTACGATTAAATCGGTTCTCGTCGCCGCCGCCCTGGGCTTCGCCCTCCCGTCCGCCGCCCTCGCGGCGGGGGGCAAGGGCAAGCTGCTCGGTCACGAGTTCAGCTTCGACGGCATGTTCGGTGCCTATGATCAGGGCGAATTGCAGCGCGGTTACCAAGTCTACCAGAACATCTGCGCCAACTGCCACGGCATGAAGCACGTCCCGTTCCGCGCCCTTGCCGACGAGGATGGACCCGGCTTCGGCGAGGCCGAGGTCAAGGCCATCGCGGCCTATTACGAGGTGCCAGACGAAGAGGGTGAACCGGGCGACACCCGCCCTGGCAAACCCTTCGACTACTTCCCCACCCCCGATGCCGTCGGCAATCCCCCCGACATGTCCCTGCTGGCCAAGGCCCGCGCGGGTGGTGCGGATTACATCTACAGCCTCATGCTCGGCTATACGGGCGAGGAAAAGGAAACCGCCGGCACGATCCTCTACGAGAACACCGCCTATGGCGGCTATCTCAGCATGGGGCCGCAGCTCTACGGCGATGACGTCGACTACACCGATGGCACCGAACCCACCATGGAGCAGGTCGCCAACGATATCTCGGCCTTCCTGATGTGGGCGGCAGAGCCGAAGATGGTCGAGCGCAAGCAGGCGGGCGTCTGGTCCATCGCTTTCCTCATCCTCTTCGCCACGCTGGTCTACTTCACCAACCGCAAGATCTGGGCGAAGGTGAAGCATCCCGAAGATCATTCCTGACGCGAATAGGTCAGAATGTGAGATGAACCGGGGATGCCGCTTGATTGTCGGCATCCCTTTTTGTATACGCACATTCCCTGTACAGATGAGGAGCGATCATGGCGCGCGTAACCGTTGAAGACTGCGTCGACAAGATTCCGAACCGCTTCGAGGTCGTTCTCCTTGCCGGGTACCGCGCCCGTGCAATCGCGTCCGGCGGGTCCATGCTGGTCGAGCACGACCGGGACAAGTTCCCCGTCGTCGCCCTGCGCGAGATTGCCGAAACGGCACTCAGCCCCGACGACCTGCGTGAACAGGCCATCGCGAACCTTCAAAAGCATGTCGAAGTGGATGAGCCTGTCGAGGATAACATGGCCGCCCTGATGGGTGAGCAGGACGCACCGGACGAGGATATGTCCGAGGCCGACCTGATTCGCGCGCTTCAGGCGGAGAGCGCGTCGACCTGATGACCGGGGCCGTGGGTGAACCCCGGCCCGACCCCAGCGCGCCGCTCGTCGGCGCGCTTTCCAGTGGCGCGTCACCCCTGCCCTCCGACCGTGCGTTCGTCAGCGAACGCGAGGCGCTAGAGGCCCGCATCCTGCGCTACAATCCCGACAGCGATGTCGCGATGATCCGCCGGGCCTTCGACCTCGGTGCCCGCGCGCATAGCTTTCAGGACCGCAAATCCGGCGAGCCGTACTTTACCCACCCCATCGCCGTCGCCAATCTCTTGGCCGACCTGCGCCTCGACGATGCCAGCATCGCCACCGCCCTCCTGCATGATGTGGTCGAAGACACCGGCTACACCCGCAACGACATATCCGACCTGTTCGGCGAGGAAATCGCCGCCCTCGTCGCGGGCGTCACCAAACTCAGCGAGATCGAGGAGCGCGATGCCGTCGTGCATACCCGCGAGGAAGCGCAGGCGGAAAACTTCCGCAAACTGATCCTCGCCGTCGCCCGCGATGCCCGCGTTCTGCTGGTGAAACTGGCCGACCGCCTGCACAACATGCGCACCCTCGGCTCGATGCCCGCGCATAAGCAAGACCGTATCGCCACCGAAACGATGGAGGTCTACGCCCCCCTCGCCGGTCGCATGGGGATGCAGGAAATGCGCGAGGAACTCGAAGACCTCGCCATCCGCGTCCTCGCCCCCGGCGCGCGCATGTCCGTCCTGCGCCGTTTCGTCAGCCTACGCCGCAAGCACGGTGCCGTCGTCGTCACCGAGGTCGAAAAAGACATCGAGGACACCCTCGCCGAGATCGGTATCAAGGCCCGCGTGGCCAGCCGTCAGAAGCGCCCCTATTCGATCTGGCGAAAGCTTCAGGAAGACAAGGTGGGTTTTGAAAGCCTGTCCGACATCGTCGCCTTCCGTATCGTGGTCGATTCCATTGATGCCTGCTATCTCGCCCTTGGGGCGGTCCACCGCAAATGGCGGGTCGTGCCGGGGCGGTTCAAGGATTATATCTCCAACCCCAAGACCAACGGCTACCGCTCGATCCACACCACCGTCATCGGCCCGAATGGCTGGCGCGTTGAGGTGCAGGTCCGCACCATCGACATGCACGAGCACGCCGAACGCGGGGTCGCCGCGCATTGGAGCTATCGCGACGGTATCCGCGCCGACAACCCCTATTCCGTCGGCCCGACCGTATGGCTCAAGGATGTACTGGGCCGGTTGGAACAGGGCGCGCGCCCTGATGAATTCCTCGAACACGTCAAGCTGGAGATGTACCACGATCAGGTCTTCTGCTTCACGCCGAAGGGCGATGTCCGCCGCCTGCCACGGGGCGCGACCGCCCTCGATTTCGCCTATGCCATCCACACGAATCTCGGCAATTCCTGCGTCGGGGCACGCATCGACGGCCATCAGGCATCGTTCTGGAAAGAACTGCGCAACGGTCAAAGCGTCGAAATCCTGCGCTCCGATGGACAGCAGCCCACCATCGAGTGGGAGGATATGGTCATCACGGGCCGCGCCAAATCTGCCATCCGCCGGGCCTTGCGAGAGATCGAACGCACCGAGGTAAGCCGTTTCGGCAAGCAGCTTCTCGACCGCGCCTTCACCAAGGCGGGGTACGAGTTGGACGAGGACGACATGATTTCCGCCATCGCCGTACTCGATTACGCCGATGTCGATGCCCTCTTTGCCGCCGTCGGTGCCTCCGAACTGCACCCCGACGAGGTCTTCGAGGCCGCCAACCCCAACCGTGACGCCAGCGATGAGATCGCGCGGCGCGAGGAACCGGCTGTCTTCCTGCGCGGTGCACAGCGCAGCCCGATCCATCATTTCTGCCCCATCTGCCTACCGATTCCCTTCGAGCGGATCATCGGCGTCGTCGACCGCAAGCAGGGCGGCGTCATGGTCCACCGCATCGATTGCAGCGTGCTGGAGGAGGACGAGGCCGACGACACGGCAGAAGACTGGCTCGACATGTTCTGGGGCGAAGGGGCCGACTCGGTGCCGCGCTACCACACCCGTGCCGCCCTGATCCTCGCCAACGAGCCGGGTGCACTCGGTTCCGTCTGCACCGGCGTCGGGGCTTTGGGTGCGAATATCGAGAACCTGCGCATTGTCGAGCGTAAGCCCAGCTACTACCGCGTGATCGTCGATCTCGAAGTCTGCGGCGCGCGTCATCTCAACAAGATCCTGCGCGCCCTCGACCGTCAGCCGCGCGTGGATCGTGTGGATCGCATCGGCGGCCTTGACGACGCCCCCATATCGGCGCATCTCCCCACGGGACTCGACGACACGACGGAGGCTCCGAAGGAAACGCCATGACCGACGACGACGTACTGGCCGAATTCCGCGCCGCCGAAGCCTTGCTCGAAGGGCATTTCATTCTCTCCTCCGGCAAGCACAGCCCCGCCTACCTGCAATGCGCCCGCGTGATGATGGACCCCGCCCGCGCTGATCGCCTGTGCGCGGCCCTGGCCGACAAGCTGCGCATAGCCCACGGTCCGGACGCCTTCGACCTTTGCATCTCCCCCGCTATGGGCGGCGTCATCGTCGGCTACGAGGTGGCGCGGCAGATGTCCCTCCCCTCGATCTTCGCCGAGCGCGTCGAGGGTGAGTTCACCTTCCGCCGGGGTTTCGAGGTGCCGCAGGGCGCGCGTTGCCTGATGGTCGAGGATGTCGTCACCACGGGCCTCTCCTCCCGCGAATGCATCGCCGCCATTACCGCCGCTGGCGGGAACGTGATTGCCGGTGCTGCATTGGTTGATCGTAGTGGCGGCAATGCCGATATAGGGGTTCCGCTGTCGGCACTCGTGTCGTTAACCGTTCCTGTTTATGATGCGGAGCAGGTGCCGGACGCTCTGGCCGCGCTACCTGCAATCAAACCGGGAAGCCGGGGACTGAAAACCTGAGACACGTCGTGGTGCCACGGTACCATCAGCGGAGGACCGCATGATCTTCAAGCGCAGAAAGCAGCCATCGCTTCTGCGTCGCGCACTCGCCTTTCTCTGGCCGGAGAAGGGTTTCGCGCGCGGCTGGCGCTACATGCGCCACCGGGTCGAGCGGATCAACGACACCCCCTCCAATATCGCGCTTGGCTTTGCCTGTGGGGCGTTCGCATCCTTCACCCCGCTGTTCGGCCTGCATTTCGTCGTCGCCGCGCTCTTGGCCAAGATGCTGCGCGTCAATATCATCAGCGCCCTGTTCGGCACCGCCATCGGCAACCCCCTCAGCTTCCCGCTGATCGCGGCGGGGTCGATGTCCGTGGGTCAGCTTTTGCTGGGCCGTGGGCGCGAGGCGAAGGAGGGTGAGGCTGTCGATGGTGAGGGCGTCGTCGCCGCCTTCCTCGATATGGGCGGCTTGCTCTATGACGGCGCGCGCAGTGCCATCGGCATCGCCGAGCCGGACACCGTCTCATGGTCCGTCGCCGCCGCACGGTTGGACGAATTCAGCTCGCAATTCATGGCGCCCTACGCTTTGGGTGGCCTGATCTGTGGCATCCCCGTCGCCATTGCCAGCTTCTATATCGTCCGCCCGGCCATCGCTGCCTATCAGAAGCGCCGAACAGAAAAACTCGAACGCCGCCGTATCGAACGGGCAAAAGAGGCCCGCGCGAGCGAAGCCGCCGCCGAACCCACCCGGTAATTTTCCCTGACGCAAGCACGACTCGGCCCTATATGATCTGATGAAGGACGCGCCGCGTCCCGTTGGAGGGTAAGTCATGACCGTTGGACCGCTCGCACCGCGCTTGGGCGTCAATATCGACCACGTTGCCACCATCCGCAACGCACGCGGCGGGGCCACCCCAGACCCCGTGCGCGCCGCCCTCATGGCCGAGAAAGCGGGGGCAGACGGCATCACCGCCCATCTGCGCGAGGACCGCCGCCACATCCGCGATGCCGATATCGACGCGCTCATGGCCGCGCTAACTGTCCCCCTCAATTTCGAGATGGCCGCCACCGCCGAGATGCAGGCCATCGCCCTGCGCCACCGTCCCCATGCCGCCTGCATCGTCCCCGAAAAGCGCGAGGAGCGCACGACCGAGGGCGGCCTTGGCGTGGTGCAGGATGAAGCGCGCCTCGCGGAATACATCGCCCCCCTGCGTGATGCCGGATGCCGCGTGTCGATGTTCATCGAGGCCGACCCCGCCCAGATCGCCGCCTGCGCCCGCATCGGCGCGCC
>CALJIU010000159.1 GCA_937974055.1 uncultured Neomegalonema sp.
CGCATCCGGGGAAACACGACTTCCATGACCTCCCCCATCCTCATCACCGGCGCGGGCGCGCGCCTCGGCAAAGCCCTCGCCCTGCATTTTGCCCGTGAAGGCCACGACATCGCCCTGCACTACAACACCTCCGACGCAGGCGCGCGCGAGGCCGCATCCGCCATCGAGGCGATGGGCCGTCGCACCGCCCTCCTGCAAGCCGACCTCAGCGACCCTGCGGCCTGTGCCGCTCTCGTCACCCGCGCATACGAGGCGTTCCCAACCCTTACCGGCCTCATAAACTCGGCCTCCGTCTTCGAGCGCGACACTCTCGACACCATGACCGTCGATTTCCTGCGGCAGCAGATGAGCGTCAACGCCGAAGCCCCCCTCTTCCTCGGCCAAACCTTCTGGCAAACCATCGACGGCGACGGCTGGATCATCAACCTGCTCGATTCCAAGGTCTTCCAAACCACCCCCGAATTCTTTTCCTACACCCTGTCCAAGCTGGCCCTCGTCCAAGTGACCGAGATGCTGGCAATGGCCTGCGCGCCAAAGGTCCGCGTCAACGGCATCGCCCCCGGCCTCGTCCTGCGCTCCGGCGCGCAAACCGATGCCGATTTCGAGCGTGTCCACGACCTCAACCCCCTGAAACACGGCCCGACGGAGGCCGAAATCTGCAACATGGCCCTCACCCTCGCCCGCGCCGCCTCCACCTCCGGCCAGATCATCGCCGTCGACGGGGGCCGCCACTTCTATTCCCCCAGCCACGCCCAGAACACGTGATACAAGGGCGTGCAGCCCACTCCCTCCCCCTTCTAGGGGGAGGGCCGGGGAGGGGGTTCTCTCAAAGACAACCGCTCAAGATACGGATACACACCCCATGACCCAAACCATCCGCATCGACCGCCTGTCCCTGCCCTTGATGATCGGCATCCTCGATTTCGAGCGCGAGGCGCCGCAGACCGTTGAAATCAGCATCGACATCCGCGTAAAGGACGGCCTCGCACCGGGCGAGTTCGTCTCCTACGCCCCCGTGGTCGAGCACCTGATCGCCCTGTCCGACTCCCGTCGCCACATCGATCTGGTCGAGGAACTGGCCGAAGAAATCTTCGCCTTCCTCTTCCCCGACCCCCGCATCGCGGGCGCAACCGTCACGGTGATGAAACCCTATATCTTCCCGCAGGCGGCGGGCGTGGGTGTGGTCGAGGACCGGGAGAACGACGGGTAGCTACCGCCCTTCCATCCGCCACGCCCCCAGCAGCAGCGCCGCCGCGATGAGCAACGCCAGCCAGCCCGGTGCCAGCGGCGTCAACCGGCTGTCGCGCACGACATAGGCCCCCCGCTCGCGCAGCCCGATCCAGTCGGCACCATAGGCGCGCCGCGACCCGGCCACCCGGCGCAAAGCGGGCGTGCCCACATCGCGCAGCATCATCATCGCCCCACCCGTCGCCTCGACCACGGGGCGCAGGATGTCGAAGGTCGCCAGCGGGTTCTCGAATTCCTTCGGGCTGGCCGGGCCAACCGCCGCCGGGGTTTCCAGCACCCCATCCGTGATCGAGTACAATCCCTGTTCCGCCGCCTCGAACTGCGCTCGCCACCGCCCCGGTCCGCTCGGCGCAAACGGCACCGACAGCCGCTCACCCGACGGCGCAACGATATCGGCGGCTTCCGGCGCATCGCCCAAGGATCGCCGCACGATCTCGACATTCGCGCCCTCGGCAACCGCCGTCAGCGCGTCCTCCTCAAGCTGCGGTTCCTTCATCAGCCAATGCGCGACCCGGCGCAGCATCTCGGCCAGCGGCCCCCCGCCTTCGTAGCCCCGCGACCACAGCCACGCGGTATCGGTGGCCAGCATCGCCACCCGACCCTCGCCAACCCGGTCCAGCACCAGCAACGGTTGGTCGTTTTCCCCCGACATCAGCACATTACCGGAGCGCGGCGAAACCTCGATCAGCCGCATCCACCGCCCCCAGGTCGGGTCCGTCGCATCCGCCTGCGGCAGCGTCGCCGTCACCGGATGCTTCTCGCCCGTCTCCGTCAGCAACGGCGTGAACAGCGTGTTCACCGACCCACCCGTCGGCGTCGCGGGCATCAACTCGGCCAGCGGCGACCGGTACAGGCTCGACGGTCCGCCAAAATCCGGCCCGGCGGCGATCAAAACCGCCCCGCCCCGGCGCACATATTCCGTGACATTCTGCAAATAGGCCGGGGCCAGCACCCCCCGCCGCACGTATTTATCGAAGATCACCAGATCGAAATCGTCGATCTTCTGCATGAACAGTTCCCGCGTCGGAAACGGGATCAGCGACAGTTCCCGGATCGGCGTGCCGCTCATCTTCGACGGCGGACGCAGGATGGTGAAATGCACCAGATCGACCGACGGATCGGCCTTCAACAGATTGCGCCATGCTCGCTCGCCAGCGTGCGGTTGCCCCGACACCAGCAACACACGCAGCCGGTCACGCGCGCCCTGCACGGTGAATAGCGCACGGTTATTCCGGGTGGTGATCTCCCCGGCCAGCTCCTCGACCTCCAGCTCGAACACGGACGCCCCGCCCTTGTCCAGCGGCGCAGAGATGGTCGTCGCCTCATCCAGCGTCACGGTATCGCGCCGCACGGGCCGCCCGTCGATGCTCAGGGTGATGCGCGCGGCGGCGGCGGGGGCCGGTCCCTGATCCACGACTCGCAGCCGGATCTGCACTTCTTCCCCCACGATCCCGAAACTCGGCGCGCTTTCGAGGATCAAACGCCGGTCATACGCCCCCTCGCGACCCGTCGACAGCACATGCACCGGCCCGGTAAACCGCTCGGCAATCGCCTCGGCATCCAGCGCGCTCAGGTCCGGCGCGTCATGCGCGCGGCCATCGGTAATCAGCACGGCCCCCGCGATCCGGTCCGAGCCGACATCGGCCAGCGCCGTTTCCATCGCATCGAACAGCCGCGTGCCCGCATCACCGACGGCGTCGCCGCCGCTTTCGACCGTCGCAACGCGCAGTTCCAACGGCGCACGTCGCCCCTCCCGCTCCGCCGCCGCGCGCATCACCTCCGCCGCCTGCGCCGTCAACTCGGCCCGCCCGTCGATGGTCTGACTCGCGCTTTCATCCACCAGCAGCAGCGCCACATCGGTCAACGGCTCGCGATCTTCCTGCGTCAGCTTGGGGTCGGCCAGCGCCGCCAGCAGCACCAGCCCCGCCAACAGCCGCAACCACGCCCCCCGCGCCCCGCGCCACAGGCTGAACACGAACACCGCGAGGATAAGCACGGCGAAAACCAGCATGGCCCATAGCGGGACCACGGGCGCAAAGACGATGCCGGTGGCACTGTTCATAAACCTATCCCCTGCCCCGGACTTGATCCGGGGCCTGTTTGGGTGGAGAAAGACCCCGGATCAAGTCCGGGGCAGGCAATCGCGGACTCACTGTCCCAACCTCTGCAACAGCGCGGGAATATGCACCTGATCCGACTTGTACGACCCCGTATAGGCGTACATCACGAGGTTGATGCCAAAGCGATACGCCAATTCGCGCTGCCGCTCGCCACCCCGCCCCGACATGGGCAGCATCGGACGCCCCGCATCGGTCATCGCCCAAGCCCCGGCCCAGTCATGGCCGCCGACGATGATGGGCGAGACGCCATCATTCTTGAACCCGCCCTCCTTGGCGACTTCCTCCATATCCTCCGGCGGGGCCGCCTCGACCCACACCTTGCCGCCCCGCCAGCGCCCCGGAAACTCGTCCAGCAAAAAGAACGTCCGGTGCAGCACATGCCCCTCCGGCACAGGCGACAGGGGCGGCAGGTCCAGCCCGGCGGTCAACCGCCGCAACGCCCGCGTACCGGGGGTATCGCCACTGCCCAGCGCCAGATTGCGGTCGCGCGTGTCGATCAGCAGCATTCCCCCCCGGCGCATGTATTCGTTCAGGCTCGCAATCGCCTCATCCGACGGGCGCGGCTGGCTTTCGCTGATCGCCCAGTACAGCAGCGGATAGACCGCCAGTTCATCCACCTCGATATTCACGCCTTCCGGCTCCGCCGGTTCGACCGAGGTACGCTCGATCAAAAGGCGCGTCAGGCCATAAAGGCCCGCCTTCGCGATATCATCCGTCTTCTTATCGCCCGTGATGACATAGCCGAGCGCCCCGTCGAGGGCCGCGCGCAGCGCTTGGTCCTCATCCGCCGTCTGCGCGCGGGCATCATCCTGTGCCACGCCCAGCGACATCACCACCACCGCAGCGGCAACCGCCCCGCGCAGCTTGCCCGCCAGCGCCAGCGCGGCCAAAGCATCGATCATCAACAGCGCAAGCGCAGCGGCGAGGAACCACGGTTTCAATTCAGTCTCCTTGCGCGCACCCAGCGTCTCTAGCGCGGTGCCTGCGGGGGGTGGCGGGGCGGCGGTCAGCACGGCATCGGCAGGCAACAGGTTATGCGCCCGCAGCGCACCCGCGTCACTGCCCCCCACGGATTGATAAAGGCCGGGGGGCGCATCGAGGCTGGCGCCCATGCCGATGCTCTCACCGGGAATGGTCCGCGCGCCTTCCGGGGCCGCCCGCATCGCACCATCCGCCCCGATCAGCGAGACGGGCGACCAGACACCGCTGACCCCGATCCCCGCCTGCGAATCGCCCCCCACCCCGAACTTCACGATCCGGTCGAGCATATCGACGAACAGCCCCGACAACGGGATCGTCGACCAGCGCGGGTCCGCGCTTGTGTGGAACAGGACAATCCGCCCATCGCCCCGCATATCGCTCGTCACCAAGGGCGCGCCATCGGTCAGCGACGCCCAAGTGCGCGTCGGCAGGTCGATATCCGGCTCCGCAAGCACCTGCTTCGTCACCCGCGCGTCATCCGGCGTACGCAGGCCCGCAAAGGGGCTGTCCTCCGAATACGAGGCAATGCGCTGCGGCTCACCCCAGCTCATCGCACCGCCCAGATCGCGCCCACCGGGGCGGATACGCACGGGCAGCAGTGGGTCGGCGGCGGCACCAAAACCGCCACGCCGTTCCTCGGCGGTCGCGGCCAAGGTCGGCCCGGCAAAGCGCACCAACACGCCCCCGGCCTCGACCCATGCCAGCACGGCATCGGCTTCGCCCTCCGGGAACGCACCGACGTCGATCAGGATCAGTGTATCGACGTTTTCCTCGATCAGCTTGTCGATGGTCCCTTCACGCAGTTCCGTCCGCCCTTCCAGCGCCTTGCGCACGTAATGCGCGCCCGATAGCAGGCGTTGCCCCGTCCCCTCCCGCTCGCCGGAGACAAGACCGACCTTCTTACGCCGCCAACGGTCATCGATCATCGCGGCGGCTCCCGCATGGGCCGCGCCCTCGATCCCGAACACCGCAATCCGGTTGCGCAGTTCCAGCGGCGCATCGAATACCGCCTCCGCGCGCGTCTCGTCCTCGGCAAAGGCGGCATCGGCCACCGCCAACGCGCGGCGCGTGCCGCTCTCCTCGGCGGAATACCCGATCACCTGCGTACGCGATTCACCCACGCCATCCGCCCGCAGCACGGTCGCACCCAATCCACCGCCCTCCGGCGAGGCGGGCAACACCGCTCGAACCATCCGCTCAGGCGTCACCAGCCGCAGGCTACCGGCATCAGCCAAAGCCATCGCCGCCGCCTCGAAAGTACCGTCATGGTCCAGCCCATCGGTGATCCAGACGCTCTGCGCCCCTTCCGTCACCCGGTCCAGCAAATCGGCCCGAATGGGCGGCCACGGCGCAGGTTCCAGCGCCTCGATCCGCGCACGCGCATCCGCCGCCGACAGGATTTCCGCCTCGCGTCCCTCCGGCACCGGCTGCGCCAGCACGTCCAGCCGCACCGATACCCCCGCCCGCTCCGCCCGGTCCAGCAGGTCATCGGCGGCGGCCATGCGGTCATCCCAATCCGGCGCACTCGCCCAGCCACCATCGACCACCAGATGCAGCGGCGCATCGCCCGACAGGCTCTCGCGCGGGTTCAGCAAGGGCTGCGCAAAGGCAAAAATCGCCAGTGCGACGATCACCATGCGCAACAGCAAAAGCCACCACGGCGTATGCTGCGGCGTCTTTTCCGGCGGTTCCAACCCCAGCAGGATCGCCACTCCGGGAAACCGCTCCCGCACCGGCGCAGGCGGCGTCGCGCGCAGCAACCACCACAATACCGGCAGGGCCAGCAGGCCGAGCAACAGCAGCGGCGAGGCAAAGCCAAGGGCACCGATCTGGATCATCGCATATAACCCCTGCCCCGGACCTGATCCGAAGCCTGTCGCGCACAGGCGCGGTCTTGGGAGGCCCCGCATCGAGTGCGGGGCAGGGAAATCATCGTCATCCGCTCACCCGTTTCGCCTGAAGCGTCTGATAGATCATCATCAGCGCCGGGGTCGCGGGCGTATCCGTCCGGTGGATCGCAAAGGTCCACCCCGCCTGCCGCGCCATTTCCTTCAACGCGATACGGCGAGCCTCCAGCTTTTCCCGATACGCATCGCGCAAGGACTCGGCCCGGTCAGCATCGTATCGCGTTGCCCCGCCGATACTCTCGAACAACACGCGCCCCGAATACGGAAAGGCTTCCTCGACAGGATCGACCACCTGCACCAGCACCCCGCGCACTCGCCGCGCCACCGCCGCAGACAGGGCTTTCGACAGCGCATCCAGATCACCGAAGAAGTCCGACAAAAACACCCCCCGCGCCCCCATCGGCCACGCCGCCTCCGGCGGTGCGCCCGTCTCGGCCCGCACATCGACCGGCAAGGACAGGCTATTGGACAGCCGGTTGATCCCCGTCCGCCCCTGCATAATCCGGCCCGCATCCGGGCGCATCAGTGCAAACCGCTCATCCCCGCGCTCCAGCAAAATCGCCGCCGCCAAGGCCAGCACGGCAGCGCGGCGACCCTTAGTCGTCTCCACGCCTTTGGACGCAAAATCCATCGAGGCCGAATCGTCGGGCCACAGGAAGACGGTCTGCGCCGTCTCCCATTCCGTCTCACGAACATACAGGTCATCCGACCGCCCCGACCGTCGCCAGTCGATAGACCCCAGCGAATCCCCCGGCTGGGCATGGCGATACTGCCAGAACGTCTCGCCCGACCCGGCTGACCGCCGCCCGTGCACGCCCCAGATCGCCGCTGCCGCCCGCTCCGCCTCGGCCAGCAGCGGCGGTAGCGCGGCGCTCGCGGCGCTGGCATCGGCGTTGAGGCGGGTGGCCGGGTTCAACCGCAGGCCCTCTCGACGGCCCCGTCGATAATCCCTTCCAGCGTCGCGCCCTCGGCCTTGGCCGCAAAGCCCAGCGCCATACGGTGCCGCAGGGCGGGCTTGGCAAGGGCCGCAACATCATCCAACGACGGCGCAAGCCGCCCGTTCAGCATCGCCCGCGCCCGACCGGCCAGCATCAGCGCCTGCGCCGCACGCGGCCCCGGCCCCCAAGCCACGCCATCCGCCACATCCTTCGTCGCGCTCTCGTCATCCGGGCGGCATGACCGCACTAGCGACAAAATCGCCTCCGTCACCTTATCGCCCACCGGCGCACGGCGGATAAGGGTCTGCAAATTCATCAATTCCCCCGGCGTCAGCACCGCCTGCGCCTGACCCTGCTCCGACCCCGTGGTGGCGAACAGGATCTGCCGCTCCTCCTCCAAGGTCGGGTAATCCACCACGATCTCCAGCAAGAACCGGTCGAGCTGCGCTTCGGGCAACGGATACGCGCCCTCCTGCTCGATGGGGTTCTGCGTGGCGAGCACGTGGAACGGCATCGGCAAGTCGCGCATCTGCCCCGCCACCGTCACCTGCTTTTCCTGCATCGCCTGCAGCAGCGCCGATTGCGTGCGCGGGCTGGCACGGTTGATCTCATCGGCCATCAGAAGTTGACAGAAAACCGGCCCTTGGATGAATTTGAACATCCGCGAGCCATCCGCCCCCGTCTCCAGCACTTCGGAACCGAGAATATCGGCGGGCATCAGATCGGGCGTGAACTGCACCCGCTTCATGTCCATGCCCAGCACCGTGCCCAGCGTCTCGACCAGCAGCGTCTTGGCCAGTCCCGGCACCCCGACCAGCAGGCCATGTCCCCCCGACAGGATCGCGGCCAGCGTCAGTTCGACTACCTCGTCCTGCCCGACGATCTTCTTGGCGACCTCCCGGCGCACAGCGGCCAGCGTTTCGGCGGCACGTTCGACATCGGCCACGATATCGTTGGGGGCGGTCGCGTCGGCGGTCATGGTATCCAAAAGCTTTGCTCCATTGTGGTCGGCGGCGGCGGGTGCGCCATGTCTTCGGGCATCGAACGGGTTGCAACCGACTTCGTCGTCCCTGAAGGATGACCCGTGGAAAGCGCCTGTCCAGTTACACCATCATACCGCGCGATGCGACGTATGCAACGCGCCCCAGAATTGAGGCCGTAGAATGTCATCCGAAAAACCGAACGGCGCGATGCCCAGCGGGATCGACACCTTGCCCGACAGCGCCGCGTCCCTGATCGAGACGATAGCCAAGGCCTCCAAGAGCGGCCCGCCCCCCGTTCACCTGTGGAATCCAAAGCTTAGTGGAATCATGGACATGCGCATCGCCCGCAATGGCACATGGTTCCATGACGGCACCCCCATCCACCGGATGCCGTTGGTGCGACTGTTCGCCTCGATTCTCAAACGCGAGGGCGACGATTACTTTCTCGTGACCCCGGTCGAAAAATGGCAAATCACCGTCGAGGACGCCCCCTTCCTCGCCATCGACTTCGATATCGAGGATAGCGCGGACGGCCCGGTGCTGGTTTTCGAAACGAATGTCGGCGATACCGTGCGCGCGGGACCAGAAAACGCCATCCGCGTCACCACGGACCTTTCGACGGGCGAGCCGTCACCCTACATTCATGTCAGACGCGATCTTCATGCGTTGATAGATCGTAAATCTTTTTATCGTTTGGCTGACCTCTCCGAACCCGGAGAAACCAATGAGGGACCGCGCATGGTGGTCCGCTCTGGCGGCGAGGCGTTCGCCATCGGGCCGGTCGCGTGACGGATGCCGCACGATACTGTATGCTGAGGATGAATGATTTCGGAGAACGACATTTTCCGGGCGCTACAGCCCGTAGACCGCGACCGGGATGATGCGGTCCCGTCCCTGACCGGGCGTCCCCATTCGGGCGGCCCCCGGCGGCGGGCCGCCGTGCTATGCCCGCTCATCCGCCGCGATGCGGGATTTTCGGTGTTGCTGACGGTGCGCTCGGCCCATCTCAAGGTCCATGCGGGGCAGATTTCCTTCCCCGGCGGCAAGATCGACCCCCGCGACGCCTCCCCCCTCGCCGCCGCCTTGCGCGAGGCGGATGAGGAGATTGGCCTCCCCCCCGCTTCGGTCGATATCCTCGGCGCGCTCGACCTCTATGACACCAGCACGGGTTTCGTGGTCACGCCCTTCATCGGCACCGTCCACCCCCGCTTTAGCCCCGTCCCGAACGAGGGCGAGGTGGCCGAAGTCTTCGAGGTGCCGTTCGATTTTCTGATGGATCTGAACAACCACGAACGCATCGAGCGCGTACACGAGGGCCGCACCCGGCGCTTCTACCAGATGATCTACGGCAAATACCGCATCTGGGGTGCCACCGCCGGAATGCTGCGCAACCTCGCCCTGCGAATGCAGTTCTTCAACGAGGAGGAAGCGCGGCAGGCGGGATAGGAAAGAAAAAGGGAGGCTTGAAAGCCTCCCTTTCCCCGAAATGCGCTGGCCGATCCCCAGCAAACAGGATTTTACCGCTTATCGGTTGGCCCCTGCAAGGGCGCTCGCTCGGACCTGTACGGCGCGAACCGTACCTCATATTTAGGGACCGCAAGGCGTATGTGCGGTCTTAGTCTTTCAATAATATGAGGATATGACAGTCGAGAGTCAACTCGGAGTTAAATCCCGCTCAGAAAGAAGAGGCCTTGCCGAGCGTCGATTCCTTCATCCACCATAAGTCTGGAACAGGTACGCATCGACGTTCCGGACGACATCAGATCATCGATCAGCAGGATACGCTTTCCGATCAATTGCTCTGGGGTTCGCGAGAGAACAAAAGGCTTGAAGTATCCCCTTACCTTCGTGTCGATCTCTTTCATCGAGACAAGCCGATCCGCACTCATTTTTTCCCACGCAGCCAGTTGCCTGTTGTAGGATTTCCTGACCGAACGGTTCCCGATGTCCGGTCTCGACCGTCTTGCCTGTACGAGAGCGTCATTCACCGTCGATTTCGCGATGAATGCTTCCTCGAAGATTTCCACATCGAGCGCCGCTGAGATCATTCGCGCGAATTCGACACAAAACGGTTTTGACGATGGCACCGCAACGATCATATCCGCTTCGATATACTCGATCGAACGACACAACTGAGTTGCGCGCTCCATGAAACGGGCTTTTTCGGCGTCCTGAATTCTGTAGCCCTTCATTCCCTTCAGGGCATAGATCAGAGGGTTTCCGTCGCGGTCTGCGTCGCCCGTCCTGTTCCGCTTGAAAATATGAGTAACATCAATTTCTCCCATTCTCTCACGGCGAGGGTTGGTTTCTAGTGAAGTATTCACCCTGAGTTGATGACTGTCATCGAACAGAACCGTCTTGTCAGGAGCAATGCTTAAACCCACGGGTTCTTCCTCGACTGACCGGATACGGCATTATTTCTCCGTAAAGAACGCCACCGTCTTCCGAAGACCTTCCTTCAACTCCATCTTAGGCGTCCAGCCCAGTCGCTCGCGCGCCTTGGTCGTGTCCGAGAAGTTGCGGTCCACGTCACCGAGGCGCTTTTCGCCATGGGTGATAGTCGGGCGCGGGTGGCCCGCCTCCTCCATCGTATCGGCCAGCATCTCCGCCACTTCCAGCACCGTCGTCTCGCGGTTGGTCGCGATCTGGAACGCTTCGCCCCCCACCCCGTCCTTGGTCGCGGCAAGGCGCACTGCGTTCAGCAGGTCGCCCAGATAGATGAAGTCGCGCGTCTGCCCGCCGGTGCCATAGATTTCCCACGGCTTGCCATCCAGCGCCAGCTTGATGAACTTCGCCACCACGCTCGCCTTATGCACCGAGCCGGGTCCGTAGACATTGCCAAAGCGCAGCGCCACCGTATCGATGCGAAAAGTGCGCTTATAGGCCGAGCAATACGCCTCCCCGGCCAGCTTCGATGCACCATAGGGGCTGACCGGATGGGGGGCCATCTCCTCGTGGATCGGCGGCACCACCTCGCCCAGTGGCGCACCGGAGGAGGCGAAGATAAAGCGCCCCACCCCATGCGTGCGGGCCGCTTCCAGCATGTTGAACGTGCCCATCACATTCGTCACGCAATCGAGGCGCGGGTCTTCGACCGACGGCCCGACGCCGGTATTCGCGGCAAGGTGCAAGATCACATCCGCCCCCTCGACCGCACCAAGGCACGCATCGGCGTCGCAGATATCGCCGACGATCAACTCGACCCCGGAATCCTTCATCGCGCCGGGGGCCGCGCCATCCCCTTCCGTGAACTCCGCCACGAGCGACAGGTCATCGCGCGACCCGACCAGCAGACTGTCGAACACGCGCACCGAATGCCCGCCTTCGGCAAGCAATTCGCGGATCAAACCAGTGCCGATAAACCCGCAACCGCCGGTGATGAGCCATTTCATGGGAAGATATCCTTCAATACGACGCTGCCCCGCACTCGATGCGGGGCCTTCTTGGGTAAAACACAGATGAAAGGAGGCCCCGCGTCGAGCGCGAGGCAGCGTATTATTCTACGACCACTTCACGCGCGGCATGATCTTGCTGGGGTCGATCTTGTCCTTATGACGGTTCACGACTTCTAGAATCGATGCCGTAACCTCGTCGGTCAGGTAGTTGGGTTTCAGGCCCATTTCCATCAGCCCCGAATGGGTGGGGTTATAGTAATGCTCCTCGCGCTCCTTGCGCGGGTTGTCGATGCTCTTGACCTCGACATTCAGGCCCATCTGGTCGCCCACACGCTTCACGCGGTCGGCCAGATCATTGACCGAGAACGTCTCGGTCAACTGGTTGAGAATGCGCAATTCGCCCTTCTCGACCGGGTTTTCCATCGCCAGCCCCACGCATTGCAGCGTGTCGCGCAGGTTCAGGTAGCCGCGCGTCTGGCCACCCTTGCCAAAGACCGTCAGCGGAACCCCCGCCACCGCCTGCACCATGAAGCGGTTCACGACCGTGCCGAAGATATCGTCATAGTGGAAGTTCGGGAACAACCGCTCATCCGCATCCGATTCGTCCGTCGACAGGCCATAGACTGGCCCTTGCATCAGGTCGGTGACGCGCAGACCCCATGTCCGCACGTAGAACCAGATCAGGTCGGTATCCAGCACCTTGGTCGTATGGTACAGCGACCCGGCGGCACGGGGGAACAGGAACTTGTCCTTGCGCCCCTTATGCTCGATGTCGATCCAGCCTTCCTCGATGTCGATATTCGGCACGCCGTATTCGCCCATCGTACCCAGCTTGACGATGTGGCAGTCGGGGGCGTGTTCGCGTACGGCCCACAGCGTGTTGAACGTCACGTCGAGGTTGTTGCGCAGGGTCAGCCGCGCCTCGTCGAACCCGCTCATCGAATAGGGGGCGGAGGGCTGCTCGGCGTAATGCACGATGCAATCGGGTTTGACCTCCTTCACCAATTCGGCGAGACGGTGATAGTCGCACAGGTCGAAGACGCGGACATCGACGTCCTTGCCATGCTCGGCCTTGAAGATCGCGGCGCGGTCCTGAAGGTTGGGCAGCGGGATCAGCGCCTCGGACTGCGTTTGCTGCGCGATGGTACGGCGCAGATAGTTATCGACGGCCCAGACCTCATGGCCCTTGGCGGCGAAATCCATGACGGTGGGCCAGCCGAGATAGCCGTCGGCTCCGAGAATGATGACACGCATGACAGGTTACTCCGAGTCTTCCAGAAGATTGTTCGTGCGCAGGAATGCGCGGATTTCCTCGACGCTCATGGCGGGCGCGCGCGAGGAATCATACGGCTCGTCCAGCTTCGTCTCGTTCATGCCCGCATAGCTGTAATCCACGTCACGATAAACCGAACGGAAGGCCGGCGTCACCACGTAATAGTTCTCCAGCTCGATCACCCGGCGCGTTTCCTCCTCGGTGATCAGCTCCTCGTACAGCTTCTCGCCCGCCTTCGCCCCGATCACGTTGATCTTCACGGCGTTCTCATCGCCCTTCAGCTCGGCGATCATGGCACGCGCCAGGTCGATGATCCGCACGACCGGCATCTTCGTCACGAAGACTTCGCCGCCCTTGGCCAGAAACGTCGACTGCACCACCAGATCGGCGGCCTCCTTCAACGTCATGATGAACCGGGTCATCCCCTCATCGGTCAGGGTCAGCGCCTCACCGCGTTCGATCTGCCGCCGGAAAATCGGAATCACCGACCCCCGCGAGCCGAGCACGTTGCCAAAGCGCGTCGAGGCAAAGACCGAGTTCGCCCCCTGCCGCCCCGCATTCGCCGCCGTCATCAGCCGCTCGCCCATCAGCTTGGACGTGCCCATCACATTCGTCGGGTTCACCGCCTTGTCGGACGAGGTGAACAACACCCGCTCGACCCCCGATTCGAGGGCCGCATCGATCACGTTCTGCGTGCCGTTGATATTGGTCTGCACGGCCTCGCCGGGCGAGTGCTCGTTCAGGATCACGTGCTTCAACGCCGCCGAATGCATCACGATATGCGTTCCGGCGAGGCGACGGCGCAGGCCATCGCGGTCGCGGATATCGGCGGTGAATAGCTGCACGCGCGGATCGCTTTGGTAATCCTGCTGCGCGAAGAACAGCTCGCTCTCGTTATTATCGAGACCGATGATCTCCTCGGCATCGGTTTCCACGAGGATCTTCATCAGCATC